>JADFRB010000192.1 GCA_022561525.1 Nitrospinota bacterium | reverse complement strand
TTCCAACGGCCCGCTATAATCATGTAAGTCAACAATCAACCCAACACCTATCCCGTCAAGACGGCCAGGGCGCACACACGACACTCGGTTCGAGCAAGGAGCCACCCGTCAAGGGAAACGAGATTTCCACTTTCAAAATCCCGTATAATTTGTTTTCGAATGCCAGACCTGGTACGAGGGATGAACGATCGGAGAACGTGAGATGTCGATTCTTGAGGATAGGTCTTCAAATATTTCTTACCAAGGGACTGCACTCCTTTATGATTCGCCAATTGTGAATAATCCAGAATCTTCCCGCGAGGTTCTTGCCACCAGCTAAGAAGCAGGTGCTTGGAGAATAGACCAAGTAGTCCCCAAGCGCAGGAAAGCAAAAACTTTCGGCGTCCCAGAAGGTGAAAGGAGTCAGATTTCATCTCGGCCCTGACCTATCATAAAGGGAAAGACGTCCGTGTAGACAACGTGACAGGCTAATACGAAGTAGATTGCCACATACTAGGGGGTGTGGCGAAGATCATCGACTGTCAGGAGAGAATTGATCTGATGTAATGAATCAGTGATTTCTTTTCTGGGTCCCATCAGCCCACACATGAGATTCCAGACATACACATGAGCAACAGACATGACATTGATCTTCGACTCTCCTCCCTGACGTCGATATTCATGAGTCGGCACTTCGGTTACACCATACCCGTATTGTAAACACTTTATCGCCATTTCCTGTTCAATGGTCGAGATATTACTGGTCAATCCAATGGTTCGACCGACGTCAGTTCGAATCGCGCGCAAACCATTTTGATAGTCAGTGAGCCTTGGACCAAAGCGATAATTGATTGATAAACTGATGACGAGACTTCCAAGCAAGCGAATGACTTCAGAGATTGACCCAAACAACTCCTCACTACCACCTAACATGCGAGACCCAATCACCAACGCGGCCTCACCGGAAGCAATGGGCCCTACTAATTTGGGAATATCCTTGGGATCATGTGAGCCATCAGCATCGATAAAAACCGTAATAGGCAGTTTTGCCTCTGACAGTCCGACACGTACGGCATCCCCTTTGCCTCGACCATGGTCGGCAACCACTCGGGCGTGAAACTGTTGAGCAATTTCCACCGTGTGATCAGAAGAATGTCCATCCACGACGATGAGATCATCAGTTAAATCCCGAACACCACGTAACACGTCACCAATAGTCGCTTCTTCATTCCGAGCAGGGATGACCACACTAAAAGGAGGCAGCGTAGTATTGTTCATATGGGCACGTTCCTTTCACCCTGCAGGTTGTTCTCCACAATTCGAATATCCACGTCATGGATTTCAACACGCATCTGTTCGTCTGGCAATAGCTAACATTTCCGTTTGAAAGCGAATCGAGGTCTTTGCCAGACGTTCAGGAATCCAGCGCTTTGTTATTTGAAGAAACCGAGAAAATATTCCTGGAGTATATTTCTGAAAGGTTCCCAAAATGTAATCGAAATTCAGATACTTGTATGAAGGCCGGATACGCATCACACGGAACTCCATCTTCGTTAAAAGCATGGAAAGCGCGCGTCGATTAAAATAGGTGACATGTTCCAATTTTAGGTGGGGCCATTTCCCCTTCATGATTTTTGCGGCCCAACTTCCTATATCGGGGGTCACAATAAGCACCGCACCTCCGGGTTTAAGAATTCGACGAATCTCCTGCATAAATTCCTGTGGTGCGGGGATGTGTTCCAGGACATCAATGATTGTGACGATATCAAATGACTGAGCTTGCAGACGTAGTTCCAGGAGGGATTTGTCGTACACGATGAACCCCTGGCCTTTGGCGATAGAACCTGCTGGTGAGACTTCAATGCCGACGGGCCTAAACCCACGCTGCTGGGCGGCCTCCAACATGAACCCATGAGCACAGCCGATATCCAACAAGGAAGGGGAGACCAAAGGCACCGGAAGAGATGGTGTCAGTAGCTCAAGATAGGCAAGACATGATTTGACCTTTATCGCCCACAAGGTTTCAAAATTCTGTTTTGCACCCCAATGATCGTAATAGGTTTCATTGTATATATTTGAAAGCTCAACCGTCGAAAAAGCGCGGTCCTGATACACGAGACCGCATCTGCCACATCGACGCAACCTGAGATCAGGACAATACCCGATAGCTTCCTGTCCTGTACGTATTTCACATATGCAACATCCTGAGGCGAGGTGATTAGTCATAATTGTTCAGGAAACTTCCTGAGTATGTTTACCGGGGAACAAGGAAGACCTAGTGGACACCGACTCACCCGTATTCTTTTCCCGTGTGACCGGCCCACATAGAAGACTCCAAATAGACAGGTGAGCGACAGACATCACCTTGAGGTTCGATTCACCACCCTTGCGTCGATATTCATGAGCTGGGCTCTCAATTGCGGGGCACCCGTATATGAGACACTTCCGCGTACCAATGGCGATGGCTCTCTCATTATCGTTATATGGTTTCCCGCTTCTGTCAATCACAATTGGCGTAAGACTTCATGAACACACGTTTTAGGATTTTCTGACTTCCGCTATTCACAGTTGTTCACAGCCTGATGTCCAAGCTCACCATGGATTCCTTTTTGACCAATCCATTGTTGATGAGAAAGTTCCGGATTCCTTGAGCAGCCAGCCGATGCGCCACCTCATTAGGATGTTTATCGTCATCAGTAACAAACAGCTCATTCTCTGAATGATGGGCCAATAGACTCTTTCCGAGGTCTAACACAGGCATCGTCCCGCCTTGAACTGATTGGGAAAGTTGCTGGATCAAAGACTCCCACGCCCGATGCGTGGAATATCGAAACACTACAACCCCCACCTTCCCTCCATTGGCTTGGACCAATTGTTCAAGTCGGGTCACCCATGCAAGACTTCTCGAATAGTCCGGTACAACGCGGTCGAATAGGTTCTCTTGGTGGCTTGTCCAGGCAAGGAATTGGTGTCCTGGGTTCTCCAACCGATTAAATGCCTCTTGCTCTCGTTCCTCTATCCAGGATTGATCGTCATCCGGCGTCATCACCAGCAGAACCACATCCGGCTCATAGGTTACCAGGAGGGTTTCATACAGCTTGACCGCATCATGAGTCCCGTACCCACCCACTCCGCAATTTATCACTTCATACTCCGGCAGGGCATCTACCCCGGGCGGGCCGGAATTTAACAGTCCCTCAAGTTGGCTGGCTAGGGTATCAGCTTGATGGACCCCTGCCCCTAAAGCCAAAGAGTCACCAAGAACAAGAATGCGCGTCCCTTCTGGCGAACGGGGGATAGGATAGTCCCGTCCCCGACAGCCCATCGCATTAAATCGATAGGCCACGTAATACTTATCAGGCAAATCTGGTTCAATTTTTTGGCCTGGTTCATTCCTCCCCTGCTTAACAGGATTGACAGATGCAAAAGGATTCGATCCATTTAAATGGGTTAGGAGAAAGTCTGACTGATGATGGAGTGTCACCTCGGCCATGTCCACTGACACCGCACTTGCCCCAAGGTCGAAAAATACTCGTGCGTGAGGCTCATCGGCTTCGGCTCTAAACGACATTTCATAATCTTGCCATTCATCAGTTAGCACCACTTGATGATACAAACCAATGGTTTGCCATGGACTAAACGTTTGTCCGACAGCAACAGCCATAGAACGGGATGCATCGGCGCGAGCACGAAATCGCAGAACATACTCACGGTTCTTTTGTATCTCCACAGGCATTTGGTTGAGCTGAATACCCCACGGAAGACCAGATTCAGCATGAGTGATGGCTATCCGGACCACGTCCGGCTCCTTCGGCGGGAATACCAATTCGGCTTCGTCACCATCTTCCAGGCGAAGTTGCCATCTCCACTTCCGCGTATCTTCTTCTTGAAAGTACCTCCGTACATTGTTAGCGAAATAGTTCCTTCGTACCATCCGGGGACCATAGTATTGGCGAACGAATACATTAATTTCTGGTGGGGTATATTCCAAGGCCAAAGGGAATGTTGGCCTAAACGTCCTCACACGAACGTAGGGTGAACGTTGGGAATACAGCGTTTCTCGGTAAAAACGAAAGACGCGAGGCGAAGGTGGAGAAGCCTGCCACCAATGATAGTTATACCGTTCCTCCCATACATAGTCCTTCGATAATATATCAGATTCCAGTGCCCATCCCATGTTCCAACCGCCACCCGAGGAAACGATCACCACCTCAGGGAATTCTAAAAAGTCCATGATCCGAAACCGCGTCGCATCGAAATGAGGGTACCGCCAATAGTGAAGGGATCGCCCCAACTTTTCCGAGGTGTATCCTGTTCCAATACTCGTCCCTTGAGGAAACATTTCATGAACATAACGTCCTACCGGAGTTCGAGGGTCATACATACGCCCGTAGGCACCTATTGCACAGGATCCAAATGAATACACCAGCACGACCGCAATCAGCGAACCGCCCAAGACTTGGAGGGGCTTTTTGTCAGACTCATACACCTGCATCACGCCATTACTCGCAACCATGGCCACTAAGGGAGCAATCAAAATGATGTATCTCGAATAGATTGTGGCCTCAAAATACAGGAAAAACACCGCCAATATCGCAATGAAACTCCATTCATAGACATTTTTTTTGTATGGAAAAACGAGTCCCAAAATGAATGCGCCGGCTAAGGGAAGCCCCACGGCTGCCTCAAATGTTTGAAATACTTTTATCCACGTATTTGGGTCGGTTCGAGAATTGGAAAAACGGGCTAATTCCGTCCTGGTATAATTCATGGATTCAATAAATGCATCAAAATGAAGAAGAATTCCCGGGGTCGTGAGGAAAAAGATCATCAGAGCCGCTATACCACACAGCAGCAAATTCTTATGAAATTTCCATTGATCGAATTGCACGCAATCTTCTTGATTGCGTACCTGAAGAACAACAAGAATTCAAATCTAGTTGGTTAAAGTTTTATATTGAATTGCCAAAGGATATCAACGGCAATGAGATTCGTATTCAGAAATA
>JADFRB010000191.1 GCA_022561525.1 Nitrospinota bacterium | reverse complement strand
CCTTGAGCTCCTAAAAGATTGGTATTCAATGTGCGGGGAATCGATAAACGTCCGATGCCACAATTCAAGCACCAAAAGGTCCCAAAGTTGCGCAGCATGGTCTCGTTGGCCTTGGGAGTGTTCTTGTAATAGTTCTTCCACCTTGGCTGGCCGGAAGTATCCGCGTTGTAGCGTTTGGGTGGACAGCAACAAATCATAGGCCATCTCCCGCAAGTCTTCTCGAAACCAACGGGCCAACGGGACACAGAAACCCATTTTAGGACGGTCTAAAACACAATCGGGAACGACACCTCGGAGCGACTCTTTGAGAAGATATTTCTTTTCTCGACCTGCTAACTTGAACTGGGGTGGAAGGGTGGCAACAAATTCCATCAGCACATGATCAAGGAATGGCGACCGAGCCTCCAAGGAATGAGCCATCGTCACGCGATCCATTTTGACCAAGAGATCATCGGCCAAGTAGAGATTGACATCCGCATCGAGGGCAGTATCGGTGGAATCATTCGCATCGCTTGCTGCAAAAATTTTGACAAACAGGTCTTCGGGGTCGCTGTCAGAAATGGCATCTTGGAAACTTTCAGAATAGATACTTTGCCGTTCGGTTGGGGAAAAATGGGCTCCCCATTGTGCGTACCTTCTCCCTGGTTCCTGCGCGAGAACCTCAGCAACTCTGGAAACTTTCCGCATAGCTCCTTGCCGTCGCCACTGCGTTGGAAACTTCTGAATAAAAGCGTTCACCCACCGCCTTATCCCTACCGGAATGTAATCCACGTTCCGTACCAATCGGTCGGTTATGTACCGATCATACCCCGCAAAATTTTCATCTCCACCGTCACCATTGAGGACCACGGTGACATGTTGTCGTGTTAATTCAGAAATAAGGTAACTGGGCACAGCCGATGAGTCTCCGAATGGTTCGTCAAAATGCCATACCAGGCGAGGCAAAATGTCCACGACCTTTGGATTCACCACGAGTTCTTGATGGTGGGTACGATATTGGTCTGCAACCATACGGGAAAAGATTCGTTCATCAAATTCAGCATCGTCAAAGCCCACACAAAAGGTTTTAACTGGTTGAGGATTTTCCCGTGCCATGAACGCCACGACCGCACTGGAATCGACCCCTCCGCTGAGAAACGCTCCCAATGGAACATCACTCACCATCCGTATGCGGACCGCTTCCGCCATGTGCCATTTGAGTTCGGCCATAGCATCCGGCACTGAGATCTGGCGTTTCGGCTCATAATGGAGTTTCCAATAGCGGCCAATCTCGAAATGACCATTCCGAAGTTCCAGCCAATGCGCCGCTGGAAGTTTTCGCACACCCTTAAAGGCGGTCATGGGAGCGGGAATGTATTGCAACGCTAAGAAATGATCAATCGCAAAGGGGTCGGGTTCAACCGGGACTGAACCGTCAGCCAAAATAGCTTTAATCTCCGATCCAAATACAAACCGATCCGGCCCCACAAAATAATACAAGGGTTTCTTGCCAACCCGATCCCTAGCAAGAAACAGGGTTTGCGTACGAACATCCCAGATGGCAAAGGCAAACATACCACGAAGATGGCTCACGCAGGCCCGTCCATATTCCTCATAAGCATGAACGATGACCTCAGTATCACTGTTAGTCCGGAACACGTGCCCTTTCCCTTCAAGCTCGTGACGCAATTCCAAGAAATTGTATATCTCACCATTAAACGTCACCCATACTGTCCGATCTTCATTGGACATGGGCTGATTGGCCTCTTCCCGCAGATCGATAATGGCAAGCCGTCGATGGGCCAATCCTACGTTCCCCTTTATCCATACCCCTCCTCCATCCGGGCCACGATGGATTAGGGTATCGGCCATTGGAAGAAGTTCACCTTCCGTGACCCATCGGTCGGGATCAAAGTATACTTTTCCGCAGATACCACACACGAGCGTTCCTCGTATTCGCTTGGAGAAAAAACCTTATCGGCAAGGGGTTTCTTGATTCACGACTAGCGCAACCATCAACTCACGACCAGGAAAACCTTTCAGGCATAGAGCATCCATGTTCCTGTCGTCACCAAGACAGCGATCAGCACCCATCGTAGCCAAATACCAGGCACGACTTTGGTCAAGGCTGAGCCAAGTAATACTCCCGGGGTGGACCCCACGACTAACCAACCCACCAAACCAAGATCAACAGTTCCAAGCCCGAAATGAGCTATGCCAGTCACACCAGTCAGAACTACCGCATGGACAATGTCAGTCCCAACCAGAGCTGCAGGAGTCATTCGATAAAACAGCAGCAAAAACATAATAATGACACTACCTGCACCCACGGAGGTTAACCCGACGAGCAGCCCTCCATTAATCCCAACAAAGAAGGCACCATTGTAACGGTTTAACCACTGAGGGAGTCGGTCCCGGAGGCAAAGACCGCCACACCTCTCGATTCTTGGTTGAAAAACCATCAACAGCGGCACGAGTACCAACAGCACACCAATGAAAGTGGTCAACAAATCATTGATCCCCTCACCAAAACGGGAGCGAAGGTGCGCCAACAAGGCTACCCCAACCAATCCACCAGGAATGCTCCCCATGGCCAGGGCACCTGCCAACCCCCAGTCCACATTTCCCTGACGCCAATGAACGATAGCTCCACTGAGTTTGGTAAGACTAGAAAAAGCAGCACTAGAACCGACAGCCACAATTGGAGGTGCCTGCAGACCATAGATTAATAGAGGCAGCAGGAGCACCCCCCCTCCCAACCCGGTAAGCCCGACGAGGGTACCGACCAACAGTCCTATTGAAATCGTGCAAGATATACAGTCCATCCAACACTAGCCTCAAACGGGAGGTTCCCACACACCATTCAGTCAGCCCCTCGATCGTTATTCGTTGGTTGCCCCAAGGATTCCAGATTTTTCGAGGTACAGAATTACCTCTTGCCCAGTTTCCTCCGGGGATGGGCCGGTCGTATCAATGACTCCCTCAGCATCTTCTGGCAATTCATAGGGGTCGGATTCTTCCATCCAATGGCTTCCATATTTTGGAACCACAATGGGATTTTTTTAGAACATGCCCATGGGTTTAAGATGGCCTCGGTAAACTCCAACCAAGCTCTCAGTCATAAGGACCAGGATATGAAAATCTCTGGCCCAATGAATTGGACTTCAGTGTCTAACGGCAATAGAAGGAAGGAGGTTTCGGAGGTGTCTGGCCTACTTGTTAATAGAAAGGTAGACGACTTGGATTGACCAGGCCGTACAACTCAAGACAATCAATTGAGAACTTTCTGAAGGAGTGGTTTGATTCGCCAGTGATACTGGACCTGCATTTCTCCCGCGACTTTTTGATGCCACCGCCACCAAAGCTTTAACATTTTTGGGATTTTCATCCCTTCATGTACTAATTGATAGCCAAGTTCTTTTAATTGTTCCCCTGCAATACTCTCAAAAACACCAATTTGGTGGGGTGACAGTTCGCTCTTCCATTTGAATTCGATGCTTCTATCGATGGGACGAAAGACATTGGTGTTATAGGCATTTTTCTTTATAGGGCTCGGTTCTTTGTAGAATTTCACCATGGACTCTTCAAACGATTCCCCAATAAAGGAACACAAGCTCGTTAATTCCTTCGACGGATTAGCTAAAAGTTCTTCATATTTCAACATGCAACTGATATCAGGATTCTTACCCCAGAAAACCCGTTGCAACTCAATTTCCTTTTTCCACCGTTCTCCAGCACCATACATATTGGCTACCCCCCAACCTGCCTTGAGGTAGGAGTTGGCCACGGCTCGTCCGTCACGCACGATAAAAATGAATTTCGATTCAGGAAAATGCTTTTTTATGGCATCTAGGCAAAACGTTAGCGACGGGCTCTTAAGGCCCCACCGAATTTTCCCATGAGCTTCTAAATACGCCTCGATACTGAATTTGGTTCTCCTCTTAAATTCCAAATCTATAGATTCAAACACTTCGCTTGGCGTTTTGTTTAAGGAACACTTTTCACAAATATCATCTATCTCGTTAATTACGAACAGATTCGGATGAGCCGATAGCATTCTGCAAAGAAGCGTTGTTCCGGAGCGTTGCGTTCCGACAACAAAAATCGGGGAACGTGGAACTGCAGCCATTATTGGCACCTCTTCAATTGGTGTAAGCATCATCTCAAAAAAATGGGATCATTCGTACACTTTGGAATCATTAAGGTTTGAACCCCTCTCACATCATGGGGTTCGTAGCCACCATCAATAGGCCACGGCTGGATTCGAGGAGGAACTTCCATATGAATCTAGACCCAACACATGATCATAGAGATCTTCGACACGTTTGAGGCGGAGGGGAAAGGAAAATTCGCTCTCGACACGGCCCCGCCCCGCCTGACTCATGCGCCTTCGGATCTTTTTATTGGCCAATATTGCCAAAACGGCCTTAGCTAATTTTTCAGGATCTTTCTGTGGAACTACGAATCCCGTTTCCCCATCGACCACCAGCTCTTTGGCTCCCGCCACGTCTGTCGTCACCACAGGAAGCCCCAAGGCCATGGCTTCTAAAATACTATTGGGGAGCCCCTCACGAAGGGAGCTCAACAAAAAAATGTCAAAAGCGGAATACACCGGGAGAAGGTTGTAACGATGCCCAAGGAAAATCACATGTTCAGATATCTCCAACGTTGAAACCAATGTCTGAAGTTCATGTAAGGTTGTGTCATCTCGTCCCTCTCCGACCAATACAAACCGCGCCTCGGGGAATTTCTTAGTTACCAAGGCTGCTGCCTTCAACCAAGACATAAGGTCCTTTTCCGGCATGATCCGGCCAACATATCCAACCACTGGCGTGGAGGAGCTGATGTTTAACTCCTCACGCAATGTAGTCCCGATCATTCCCCGTGACCAAGCCTTCGTGTCAATTCCGTTATGAATCACGCTGATCTTGGACTCAGGAACTCCAGCCTCCAACATTTCTGCTTTCGTTGCTTTTGAAACTGCAATGAGATGATCGAACCGCCGCATCAGTAACAAATCTAACCGCCGGTAAATTTCT
>JADFRB010000190.1 GCA_022561525.1 Nitrospinota bacterium | reverse complement strand
ACTCTTTAACCATCACTTTGTCCCACTTATTTGAGAAAGAATTGCACTTACTACTTGAATTCAAGTCACTGTTTGGAGTCAGTGTTTGGGGTCAGGTCTTGCAATGCCATATCACTCCGGCTTCACTTCCTCCACTCCCTTTACCACTCGACTGACGATACGGTAATGGACGCCAAAAAACTCGGCAATGTCCTTTTGGGGGTATCCTCCAGAAGTAAACGCAAGGGCTATCGCACGATGAATGTTGCGGGCGGTCAGGGCCCCCGTATGTGGCATTGGATGACCTGACCTCCAACGCGGGCGGTCTGACCCCCAACGTGACCCCCAACGCTGTGCAACCAGGCTATCTTGGGAAGGAGAAACCGCGTCCTTCTTTGCTAATTCTCTGCCCAGGGTTGCAGGAGCAGGGTTGGTCCCCTATAATTTCTCTTCTTGGGACCTTTACAGGAAGGATTGATCCCCATGAGTACGCTGCCTTTATCATTTCGGCTGAGAAATGCTGTGGTCGAGAGACATCAATTGGAAGGGATGGACCCGAGTGCGCGGTATTTCAATCGAACCATTTTCGTGAAACGGGTCGATCGTGGGTATTCCGGCAAAGTGATGTATGAAGCCCTAGAACGCGAAAGCGGCGTGTTCCCCACGGTCTCCGAGGCGCTGACCGAAGTTGTCAAGATGTTTCACGACTTGGGATTCATTGAAATGCGTACTCGGTTGAATTTTAAAGGCCAGAAATATTTGGCGGAAAAAGAATCCTGGGTGGAATACTCAAACTGACCCTCACACGAACTCTTCTTTTCAATCCTCTCGTATTGTCACACAGTAACTGCTCAGGTATTTAGGCTGAAGACTGAAGGCTATCGCTCATAATGCCCGAAGGGTTGAATCATCACGTCTGATTGACTCCTAAAAGCCTTCGGCCTTCAGTCTATCCGCCTGAGTAGTTACGTGACACCTCAATTCTCGCTTCAAAATTCTTTGCCCACCAGGTCGTGTAGTTTGGGACGAAAGTCTTTGATCTGTTTATTCGCTCGCGTGGGATGGACTCGGTTCGACAACAGAATGACTTCCAATTCCCGGACAGGATCAATCCACAAGGATGTTCCGGCATAACCCAGATGCCCAAACGATTCTGGCGAAAAGTGGCGGCCGGATGACGACGGCTGCGACGGCGTATCCCATCCCAACGCCCAACTCGAGGTGCCAGAGGAATCCTGGCGCCGGACAAACTGTTGAGCCAGATCAGGGGGAAGCCGCGAGGAACGCCCTAACACCGCCTGTAGCCACGCTCCAGAAACTTGGCTCACACTCAAGGCCGTACCAAATAATCCGGCATGCCCTGCTATGCCGCCCAAGGCATAGGCGTTTTCATCATGCACATCCGCCTGCACAAGCCGACCTCGCCATGGGTCGTGTTCAGTCGGCGCGACATGGGTAAGGTCGCCATCCCCGCCTGCGGGATGTCCTTCAGTATCGATAAAAAACAACGGATTGCTGTTGAGCGTTTCATAGATCTGATTGCGACAATATGCAGCCAGCGAAGATCCAACACATCGTTCGATCACGACACCCAACACGATGAATCCCAGATCGCTGTACACACTGTGATTGTCAGGCTCATACTCCAGTGCCTCCCCCGCAATGGTTCGCACAAGGCCTTGTATTCGTTCTTGTCGTTCGTTCCCATTTTTTGGGGACAACCCCGCCGGAGACAATGTCTTGTAATACGGTCGCCAAGCAGGAAGCCCTGAACTGTGATGAAGGAGTTGCCGAATGGTGGTGGCCTGATACGAAGTGGATTCCCACTCGCTGATCCATTCCTGAACCGGTTGGTCAAGATCCAGTTGCCCATCTTGCAGAAGACACAAGATGGCCGTGGTTGTCGCCAGAGGTTTGGTGAGGGAGGCTAGATCGTAAATGGTTTCGGTCAGAACCGGACGATCATACGGTGGATGCCCCATGTGCCCGACGGCGTGATGATACACGACCTCGCCATGGGAACGGACAAAGAGCACGGCTCCGGGGAATACCCCCTCGCGAACCGCTTCCTGAAGAAATGGGGTAATGGAATCAGCCCGACTCATTCGTGCAGAACCATAACGAGGTTGAACCCATCGGTGTTAAGGGCTCGTGCAGCAATACTTTCCATAAATCCGAAACTCGAATATCGAAATCCGAAACACATTCAAATGCCCAAATGCCCCAAACGCCATTTCAACGCTATGTGGCATTAGTCGACAGAATCCGTTTGAACCATTTGAGTTTCGAATTTCGGATTTGTTTCGGATTTCGATATTGGGATTTCGAGTTTAAGACGCGAAAAACCCATGAAGCAGATTCTTAGCTCAACACCTATAGGGTTGAACCTGCTAGACTAGTTCAATCGCATGCCAATATCCCGTATGGTTTCGACCACGGCATATTGTAGAAAGATGATGAGGAGAATCGCCAGAATGGGCGAGACATCAATCCCTCCGATGATACCCACCCGTCGCCGTATCGTGTACAGCACAGGATCTGTGACGCGTCCTAAAAATTGGATAATCGGATTATACGGATCCGGGTTCACCCAGGAAATAACCGCTCGAATAATGATCAACCACATGTACAGAAACAATACGGTATCTAAGACATACGCCACACCCTGCAAAATGTTTCCAATCGCAAACATAGGCTCCTCTAGTTAATTGCCGGTTAATTCCCTCAAGTTAGGATTCGCGAAAAAATAAGTTGAATGGATTTGTGGTTTGGCACCTGCCTGAAACCCGAAATACGAATATCGAAATACGAAACAAACCTGAAATACAAAACTTGAATGTTCCAAACGGGTCATTTGATATTGTTTCGGGTTTCGAGATTATTCTTATTATTTGGTCATTTGAATTTGTTTCGGATTTCGATATTCGTATTTCGGATTTGCACAACTTATTTCTTCGTGACAACTTTGGACAACGTCTCTGGACGTTCCCTTATCTATCGGCAGGTTCTGGCCCAATCTTGCGTATTTTTTTTCGGAAACCGTCATTGTGGCCGGGCTCCGAATAAGGCAGCGCCGACTCGAACAAAAGTTGCCCCTTCCTGAATGGCGATGGGGTAATCATTCGACATGCCCATCGACAATTCCTTCATATCAACGCCAGGAAGGTGAAGAGCGTCAATCTCTTCAGCTAGAATTTTGACCTTTTGGAAATACGGTCGCATGGCTTCTGGGTCTTCCTCCCTGGGAGGGATTGCCATGAGTCCATCAACCTTCACGTGGCTAAACCTGACAATTCCGGGTATGGCCTTGAGTAAGTCTGAGGCTGAAAACCCACCTTTCGTGGACTCATTCCCTATGTTCACTTGCAACAAGATAGACTGCTGGAGCTGGCGTTCTTCTGCCCGGCGATGGAGCTCTTCGATATGTTCCAGTGACTCAATTGAATGGATAACGGAAAACCGCCCAACCATCGATTTCAATTTTCTTCGCTGCACACGGCCAATGAAATGCCAGGTCAACCCCGGTGACGTTCCGATGGCCTCCATTTTGGCTTGCGCTTCTTGGAGACGATTTTCTCCGCAAATCGTGATGCCAGCGGCAATGGCCTGACGAACACGTTCGGCCTCAACGTACTTTGTCGCCGCCACTAACTGCACGGTGTGAGGTTCACGTCCACTTTGCATCGCTGCGTCGCGAATGGTCTGCAACACAGACTGGACGTTGGTGGCAATATCGGTCATGGGGACATCGTGATGCGTCATGCATGATGCGTGATGCGAAAATAGAACGGATTCTCGTTTTACGCTTCACGGATCACCCTTCACAAGTTTCGCCATTCAGGAAGGGGCTGTTGAAAAAGGTTGTCCAGCAAGGCCGCAGGCGCTTTGGCGCGCGGAGCGTACTCATAGTACGTGAGGACGACAAAGTCCCGAGAACGCCGCTGGCGGCCTTTTGCAACAGCCCCGGCTAATTCAGCATGATCCCGCTGACCATCGTCCCATGCACCGTGCCTTCACGCCGATAGGAAAAGAATTGTTCCGGGCGACAGATCGTGCACAGATTGAGTGTTTGAATCTGTTCTCGTACGACGCCCGTTTCCAAAGCTTGTCGGCACACCAACTCTTTCAGATCAAATTTCCCAACCTGTGTGCCACGCATGGTCAACACGGATGCCCAATCAGAGAAGTGCGACTGAAGCGATTCAATCACCGGACCATCCACTTCATAACAACACGGACCGGCTGATGGCCCAATCGCCATCTGGATCGATTCAACTGCACATCCAAAGCGCTCAGCCATTCGCTGCAAGGTCTTGGGCACGATGCCATGCACCGCTCCGCGCCATCCTGCATGGACCATGCCGACAATGCGCTGCTTGGGATCAGCCAGCAACACCGGAACACAATCAGCGGTTTGCACCGTCACTAACAACTTCGATTGATTGGTGAGAATGGCATCCCACCCCTCCATGAACTTTTCACCAACCTGGACGGGTCGATCCAGGATCAAGACGTCGGTACCGTGAACTTGTTTCACCGAGACGACCTCAGGAAAATCCGGTTTTGCGGCCCTCACCATCCCGAATTCGCCACGTGATCCACCATAGTGAGGACCATGACGGGTTCCAAAAAAGTGCGTAATCGATCGGGTCTTTTCTTGAAACCGTGATAACGTGAGATGCGGGACCATCTTCAATGCAGGACCGTGTCGTTCAGCCAAGAGAACCAACCCTCGTTCCCTCCTTTTCTCATGGATTCCGCTCGAACATGTTGAACGGATCTATGAGTTATAACTGCCCGAAACTCTAAATACGAATATCGAAATCCGAAACACATCCGAAATGTCAAACTCGAATGGATTACACGGATCATTCCGAACACATGATCGCATACCACGGGCACATGCATCCTTCAAAGTTGTACTGACCGTTTCCAGGCATGGTTGTTATCTCCCATTTGGTCATGTGAATGTGTTTCGGATTTCGACATTCGAGTTTCGGATTTATTCCACGGACTTCTACCGGGAACCTTAATTCCCCCGTCGTCGTAT
>JADFRB010000189.1 GCA_022561525.1 Nitrospinota bacterium | reverse complement strand
GAAAAAGTTGAATATACCGACAATGGCGTGACCCTCGAAGGCTATCTGGCGTATGACGAAAGTATCCAGGGAAAGCGGCCGACTGTGTTGATTTCTCATGCCTGGGCCGGGCGAGCGGCGTTTGAATGCCAAAAAGCAGAAGCTTTAGCAGAATTAGGCTATGCGGGATTTGCCCTGGATATGTATGGCAAGGGAAAACTCGGCACCACTAAGGAAGAAAATACGGCATTGATGATGCCTTTCCTCGAAGACCGCGCTTTGCTGAGAAGACGAATCACCGCCGGGTTGAAGAAAGCCCGTGAATTAGAGGTAGTGGATACGGAAAAGATAGGCGCCATGGGTTTTTGTTTTGGAGGATTGTGTGTGCTCGATTTGGCCCGCAGCGGCGCTGATGTGAAAGGAGTGATCAGCTTTCACGGTTTATTCAATGCTCCTGAAAATTTGCCCAACGAGCCCATCAAAGCGAAAGTATTGGCCCTGCATGGACAGGATGATCCGATGGTTCCTCCGGAGCAAGTGGCCGCTCTTCAAAAAGAAATGACGAATGCCGGAGTCGATTGGCAGATTCATGCTTATGGCAATACCATGCATGCATTTACCAATCCGGAAGCAAACGATCCCGGTTTCGGCACCGTCTATAATGCTGGTGCTGATAAACGTTCCTGGATAGCCATGAAAAACTTTTTCGAGGAAATTTTTGCTTAGGCCATGTCAGGCGTTGTTGCATAATGGTTGTTACCTCATTGAATTGGTTACATTTTCAGGTGTGTGACGCTGAAGCCAAATTTCTATGTAGGACTAATGAAAAAGAATTCCAGAACCTACCCTCTGATTGGGTTAACTTCCGCTGAATTGGAATGAATGGAACGCGAATACGGAAGAGCAGCAGAAACCTACCATGAGTGGGGAACCTAAAATTTCTCCCCCGTGTTAAGCTTCGAAAGGTGTTGGAAGTCTCACACCGATTCAGAACCATGAAGGATATTTTCTTCGCTGTATTATTAATTATCCCCTTTTCCATGGATGTCAGCTTCGGAGCCACCTGTCAACAATGGGGCCCTGGCACACCCATTGGTCGCCTGGATACTTCAAAAATTTCCGAGGCTAGTGGCCTATCCGCCTCTCAAAGGTTCCCTAACCGCCTGTACCATATCAATGATTCGGGAGGGGGGGCCTATTTCTATCTCACAGACTTATATGGGAATAACACTCAGTCCGTTCGCATTGCTGGATTTCCCAACAGTGATGCCGATTTCGAAGATGGTTATTATCCCGATTTCGAAGATATTGGAGTAGGGCCCTGCGACACACACTCACATTGCTTATTTATCGGGGATATTGGCGACAATAGTAAATTCGATGAATCACCTACAAGGAAAAACATTGTTATTCTGATTATTGAGGAAGAGAAAAAATTCTCCAAGGTCGTCGTTCCCAAACACCGTATCACAGTGGTCTATCCCGATGGACCGCATAATGCCGAGGGTTTAGCTGTCCATCCTAATGGAAATCTGTTCATTGTGACCAAGGAGTATGATTTACTAAGATGGGAATCTTCCTCCGCGAAATTGTTTAAACTGCATCGTACCCAGTGGGAAAAGAACCAGAACCAAGTTCAATCCCTAACTTTTGTTGGGGAAATCGATGTGCCCGCTCTGATGGGACCGGATTCTGACTTATGGGATGGAATGGTGACGGCCTTCGATATTGCTTCGGATGGCAACTCTTTTTTGCTCCTGACCTACGGTGGCGCTATTGAGTTTTTCATTGATTTGTCCACACCGGATCTGAGTCTGCCCCAGAAATTTATGGAGGGAAGGGATTACAGGCTCCTGGATCTCAAGGTGCTTCCTCAGCAGGAAGGGATTGGATACTTGCCTGGGTCAAGGAGTTTTATTTACGGGACGGAACTCGGCAGTCGACTCTTTCGTCTCCTTCGAGGTCACCGTGCGTTTGACCGGAAAGCAACCCTGATAAGAGTTGACTGTTTAAAATAGGGTATTGTTAATTTGATAGATATGCGGCACGCTCTCTTCCTTATTTTGGGAGGAGGTGCCTATGTTGAATTGTCCGCGATGTTCCAGTGCTGCCCGAGTCAAAAGTGGGTATTGTCAACTTAAGTCGAATTGGGCCGATTTTCTACCTCGGACCAGTAACATGAATGCTGAACAATCAATGCGTTATGAATTCGTGCTTTGCCCAATTTTTAGTCAAATTCACTTAACTTGACAATACCGTTTCCGGCGACCGGTAGTTATAAAAGGGTGCGCATCTGGATATGTTTTTCACCACTTAAGACTAGCCATTGAGTTCACTATGAATCGTGCAACAGTACAGTGGGCTGATTTGTCGGATGAGCACATTTTGGATCTTCGTTTTGGTGACCTGGGGCTCAAAATTCCGGGTAGCCCTATCGCACCTTGTATTCGGCAACTTAGCCATGAGTTGAAGCAGCGGGGGCTGGTGTTTCGTCCGCATTGCTGGTTATCTGACGATTGGTTTTCTCCCGATGGTATTCCCGGGATCGCATTACCGTTTTATATGGCCCACCCGCGGTTGCAACATCTGGAACTCAACCAAATGTTGGAAGTCGAAGGGGGAACGGCAGAATGGTGTATGCGAATCCTCCGACATGAAACTGGTCACGCTATTGAAAATGCCTATCGGCTTCGGAGACTCCGCCGTCGGCAAGAGCTGTTTGGGAAATCATCCAAGGCCTATCCCGATTGGTATACACCACAACCCTACAGTAAGCGATATGTCGTCCATTTGGACATGTGGTATGCCCAAAGTCATCCGGACGAGGACTTCGCTGAAACCTTCGCCGTCTGGTTAGATCCTGATTCCAATTGGAAGCTACGCTATGCCACAGTGGCCCGCGTTTCGAAAACTTCAGTATGTTGATGAACTCATGCAGAGTCTGGTGGGGAAGCCTCCGCCGGTCATCAATAAACAACGTGTCGATCCCATCGGGAGTCTGAAGAAGACCCTTCGCCAACATTATCATGAAAAGCGAGATCGTTATGGGCTCGATTACCCAGACTTTTATGAGCGGGATTTGCGCCGATTATTTTCCGACCATCCCGACTACAGCCAAAACCCACGAGCAGACCAGTATTTGTCGAAAATCCGAAAAGACGTGAGAAGGAAGGTCACCTATTGGACCGGCGAGTACCAATACACCATTGATCAGCTCCTGAAGGAGATGATTGCCTATTGCCGCAAGCATAAGTTGAAATTGATGGGAACCGAGGAGCAAACCAAACTGGACTTCATGGTTTTGTTAACGGTTCAAACCATGAACTATTTGCACGATGGCCATCATCGAGTCGCCTTATGAGAAAACTCCGTATTCTGGCCCTCATGCATGTAGACCTTGTCCCGCCGAAAGATGTGAAAGGTGTTGATCTTTCCACGGTGAGTTGGAAAACCGAGTTTGATGTGTTGGAGACCTTGAAAGGTCTGGGTCACCAAGTGTTTCCGGTGGGGGTGTGGAATGATTTGGGGGTGATTCGAGATGCCATCGAAACCTTGAAGCCACATATTGCGTTTAATTTGCTGGAGGAGTTCGCGAGCCAGTCGACCTACGATCAGAACGTGGTGTCCTATTTGGAGCTACTCGGTTTGCCGTACACGGGCTGTAATCCGCGAGGGCTCATGTTGGCTCGGGATAAAGGATGGACGAAAAAGATTTTATCCTATCATCGAATTTCCGTGCCGGAGTTTTTGGTGGTGCCGATCCGGAGGACCGTGAAACGGCCAAAACGTTTGGCGTTTCCATTGATTGTCAAATCTATGACCGAAGAGGCGTCATTAGGGATATCACAGGCATCCATTGTTGAAGATGATGAAAAGTTACGGGAACGGGTGGAGTTCATTCACCACAGTAATACCGTGGGGACCGCTGCCTTGGTGGAACGGTATATTGAAGGGCGTGAGCTCTATGTCGGGGTGTTGGGGAATACTCGTCTTCAGGTACTCCCGATTTGGGAGCTGGTGCTGGATGATATGCCAGAGGATGCCAAGAAAATTGCCACAGCCAGAGTGAAATGGAGCGACAAGTACCAAAAAAAATATCGCATTCGCTCACAAGAGGCCAAGGGGTTGTCCCCTGAACTCCAGCACAAAATTCAAAATGTGGCCAAACGGGTGTATCGTCACTTGGCGCTCTCAGGGTACGCCCGAATCGATTTGCGGCTTGCGGAAAACGATCAGAATAAGATCTATATCTTGGAGGCCAATCCGAATGCGCAATTGGCCTATGGGGAAGATTTAGCTGACTCCGCAGAGCGTGCGGGACTCTCCTACTCAGACCTTCTTCAACGAATCCTCAATCTTGGATTACGGTTCCAGGGTAACCTATAACTCAATCTTCCTTCCCGACGGTAAAATTTTTAGTTGTGGCTGTGTGCGGTGAGTGCACTAAAGGGGTCAAATCTTTGATTGATAGTTTCGGAAGATTGGAGACTTTGCATCTATAGCCTACTTGTTGGCAATACGCTTTCTCCTACACTCCTTATGGGATTGGACTAGGAATAGAGTATTAGTCAACCAAAGATTTGACCCCTATTTTGACCCCTATTTTTTCTTCGACGGGCAGTCTTAAGAGATGCCCATATTTATTATGGAGACTTAAAAGGAGCTGATCTGGCAAGTGCGGACCTACAAAACGCACATATATGGGAAGTCGGTTTTGGGGACAAAGTTACGGGATGCAGATTTTACAAGGGCCACAGGGTTGGAGGCGCAACAATTTGCGGGATCAAATGTAACAAATTCTCATTTTCCCGATAAGTTGGACCTGCTAGATTCCCTCAAGCAAATAGAAGAACTTTCAAGAAATTCACGAAAACTGATGGTGGCATTATTATTAGGTTGCGTTTATGCTAGTCTTACCCTGGCGACAACAGAGGATGCGATGATTGTCGCAAAATCTGCCTCATTGCCTCTTCCCATTATCCAAACAAAAGTCCCCATAACAGGATTTGTCGAAATTGCCCCTCTTCTTCTATTGGGAATGTACTTTTATTTTATTTGC
>JADFRB010000188.1 GCA_022561525.1 Nitrospinota bacterium | reverse complement strand
GCATGTTCGCCAATGTGGTCCTACAGATTCCCCGTGGTGAGCGGTTAGTAGTTCCTAGTACAGCCGTCCTTGATTCCGGGACAGAACAACACGTGTTTATCGATCGAGGCCAAGGCATGTTCGAGCCACGCAAGGTCACCGTGGGCGTGCGAACTCGGGATTCCTACGAGATTCTTGAGGGAATCAAGCCCGGAGAGTTGGTGGTCACGAGGGGCAACTTTCTTTTGGATTCGGAGAGCAACCTCAAAGCGGCCATGGAAATGATGATGCCCGGAATGGATATGGGATCCAAAGAAGAAGGTGGATCATCAGACTCCATGCAAGGAATGTCCCATTAAACGTGTACAAGAGGATGGCGACTCGTGATTGAAAAAATCATTGAAGGCAGTGCCAAAAACAAATTTCTGGTACTCCTCCTTGTGGGCATACTCGTTGCCTGGGGCATGTGGGCCTTGAACAACACTCCTCTGGATGCCATTCCTGATCTCTCTGACGTCCAAGTCATCATTTTTACCGAATGGCCGGGACGCGCTCCTCAATTAGTGGAAGATCAAATCACCTATCCAATTGTGACAACAATGTTAGGAGCACCAAAGGTCAAAGTCGTCCGTGGGTACTCCTTTTTTGGTCTGTCGTTCATTTACGTCATTTTCCAGGATGGCACCGACATGTATTGGGCGAGAAGCCGAATCCTGGAATACCTCAACGAGGCGTTGCAGTTCCTGCCAGACGGCGTCATTCCCACCCTGGGGCCTGATGCGACCGGAGTGGGCTGGGGCTTTGAATACGCCGTTATCGATCCCACTGGCCAATTAGATTTGGCTGAGCTACGAACGTTGCAGGATTGGTATATCCGATATTGGCTCAAAGCCGTGCCGGGAGTGTCTGATGTGGCCAGCATTGGCGGGTATGTGAAGCAATACCAGGTGAATGTCGACCCCAACGCCATTCTTGCCTATAACCTCCCTCTCGACGCCATCATTCACGCGATCCGAATGAGTAACAACGATGTCGGGGGCCGTGTTGTGGAGTTTACTGGCCGTGAATACATGGTGTGGGGCCGTGGGTACGTGGAGTCCTTATCTGATCTCGAGCACATTGCGGTAGGAACTGACGCGAGAGGCACTCCTATATTGTTGAAAGACATTGCCCGGATAGAACTGGGGCCCGATCTCAGACGGGGATTGGTTGAATTGAATGGGACGGGAGAAGTCGTTGGTGGAATAGTCATTATTCGGTTTGGGGAAAGCACCCTGGAAGTGATTCAACGGGTGAAAAAGAAGATTGAAGAAATTCTCCCGGCCTTACCGGAAGGCGTCCAAATTGTTCCGACCTATGACCGTTCTTCGTTGATCCACCGCTCCATAGACACCTTAAAAGAAACCTTGTTGGAAATTAGTTTCATTGTCAGCCTGATTACCATTATTTTCTTATTTCATGTTCGCAGTGCTTTGGTAGCCATTCTCACCCTCCCTGTGGCCATCCTCATGGCCATCACAGCCATGTATTACGTGGGAGTCAGCTCCAACATCATGTCCTTAGGAGGGATTGCCATCGCCATTGGCGTCATGGTGGATGGTGCGATCGTCATGGTGGAAAACGCCCATAAACGGTTAGCTCGGGAGGGAGATACCATTGACCGAACGGACCTGATTATCAAGGCTGCCCAAGAGGTGGGGAAGCCCCTGTTCTTTTCGCTTCTGATCATCACCGTTTCTTTCCTTCCGGTTTTTACATTGGAAGCTCAAGAAGGACGACTGTTCCGTCCCTTGGCCATGACGTGGACCTTTGCGATGGGATTTTCAGCTTTGCTGTGTATTACCCTGGTCCCGTTGCTCATGGTGCTTCTTGTTAGAGGGAAAATCCGTGATGAAGAAAAAAATCCCCTGGCCAAACTCCTCATCGTAGTCTATAAACCGTTGGCTCAAATATTTTTCCGCTTCCGACTCGTCACGATTGGCTTAGCCATCCTAGTACTCCTTGCCACCCTACCGTTGTTTACAAAATTAGGATCAGAATTCATGCCTCCCTTAAATGAAGGGACACTCATGTACATGCCGGTGACGCTTCCGGGTGCATCAATTACCGAAATGCAACGAGTCCTCCAAGTCACGAACCGAATCATCAGACAATTTCCTGAAGTGGAAAATGTGTTTGGCAAAGCGGGTCGGGCTCGTACGGCTACTGACCCTGCTCCCTTAACGATGATTGAAACCATTATCAATCTGAAGCCGGAAGATCAATGGCGTCCGGGAATGACCATTGAGCGTTTGGAGAATGAACTTGACCGTGCACTTCAAATTCCCGGCGTGGCCAATGCCTGGACCATGCCGATCAAAGGCCGGCTGGACATGCTCACCACCGGGCTACGGACGCCGTTGGGGATCAAGATTTACGGGGCAGACTTGGCCGAGATCCAGAAAATCGGCAGTGACCTCGAAAACGCCCTGCGAAATGTTCCTGGAACCCGAAACATCTTCGCTGAGCGTACCGCAGGTGGCTATTATGTGTACTTCCGAATCAAACGGGAGGAAATCGCGCGCTACGGATTGCTGATCAGCGATATAGGACGAGTCATTGAATCGGCCATCGGGGGCACGAATATTTCCATGACGATTGAAGGACGGGAACGGTTCCCCATCAACCTCCGATACTCCAGAGGATTTCGCAACACCCTTGAAGATCTCCAACGAGTTCTGGTTTCCACTCCAACAGGCCAACAGATTCCCATCACCCAACTGGCCGACATTAGTTTGGTGTCAGGCCCCACCGTGGTCAAAAGTGAGGCCTCCCAGATGGTGGGCTATGTGTACATCGATGTGGCAGGACGGGACTTAGGAAGTTATGTCGAAGAGGCCAAACAAATTGTCGCTGACAAAGTTGAGATGCCCAAAGGGTACACGCTCACCTGGAGTGGTCAATATGAATACATGCAACGAGCCAAAGCCCGCCTCACGATCATGATTCCACTTACGCTTCTGATCGTGTTTGTCCTTCTGTATCTCAATTTTAAATCGGTCGTGAGAACTTTGATTGTACTACTATCAGTGCCCTTCGCCGCAGTTGGAGCTATATGGGCGCTGTATTTATTAGAGTACAATCTCAGCGTTGCGGTGTGGGTCGGCATCATCGCGTTAGTTGGCGTGGCTGCTGAAATAGGCGTCGTGATGCTGGTTTATCTGGATTTGGGGTATTCCCGATGGGAAGAGGAAGGTCGGTTAAAAAATACCAAAGATCTTATTGCAGCAACTTTAGAAGCGGCGGTACAGCGGGTAAGGCCCATCATTATGACCGGTGGATCTACCATTGCAGGGCTTCTTCCCATTATGTGGAGCCAGGGAACGGGAGCCGATGTCATGAAACGCATTGCCGCTCCCATGATTGGGGGCATGTTTACCACTCTCGTTCTTACCCTGCTTGTCATTCCGGCCATCTACATTTTTTGGAGGGGATGGGGATTAAGGCAAAAAGATGCGACTTCTATTATGGAATAAAAGAGGCGTTGTTGCATAATTGCCGTTACCTTATTGAATTTATTACATTTTCCGATTTTCGTTGATATACGTAAGTTGCTGATTTCCTGCCTGGTTTTAGGAATTATGCAACAACGCCCAGAATGACTGAGAATCGTATGGCCGAGGCAACGAAAGAGAGACCCAACTACCAAGGCCCACCGCTTTTTTCTTACGGGTTCCGACCATTTTTTCTTGGTGCCGCCCTGTTTTCCGGCATTGCGGTCCCTGCTTGGATCCTGATTCTTACCGGTGAAAGCGACTTGGCGTTTCACTATGCTCCACGGGATTGGCATGGGCATGAGATGGTGTTCGGCTTTTTGCCCGCTGTGATCACTGGCTTCCTCCTGACGGCTATTCCTAACTGGACCGATCGTCCTCCAGTCCGGGGAACGCCCTTGATGCTGTTATTTACCTTGTGGCTGGCCGGACGCCTGGCCATCGCCATTCCGTGGATCACTCCGCTCGTTTCCGCCATCGTTGACGGAGCATTTCTTGTCGTCGTGGCAGGGATTGTCTGGCGCGAGATTGCGGCCGGCGAGGCCTGGGATCGTGTGCCGATGGGTGGTCTGATCAGTCTGTATGCAGCTGCCAATATTCTGTTCCATGTTTTGTTTCTAAGCGGCGCGGCAATGGATCTTCCCGAGCGAATGGCTCTCGCTATTGTCATGGTGTTGCTTGCGCTCATCGGTGGACGCATCACACCCGGCTTTACTCACGACTTCTTGGCCGAGCAAGGTATGACCGAACAACCCGCTCCCTTTTCCCGAATCGATGGCGTGTCAATTGTTCTCGTGGGAGTTGCTTCCTTCGCGTGGATTGTACAGCCACAGGCGATGGCCACCGGCTGGATGCTAGTGGCGGCAGGATTCGCCAATCTGGTCCGCTTGCTGCGCTGGTACGGCTGGCTTACCTGGCGCGAGCCATTAGTGCTGATCCTGCATGTGGGCTACGGTTGGCTGGTGATGTCACTACTAATACTTGGAGGAGCCATTCTTGGGCTCGGTATGCCTACGGAGGATGCTGTTCACACGCTCACGACTGGGGCAGTTGGGGTGATGACCCTGGCGGTGATGACCCGCGCCAGCCTGGGGCATACGGGCCGACCGAAGCACGCGGGTATCATGACCGTTCTGATTTACATTATGGTTAATCTGGGTGCGATCCTGCGGTTATTGGGGCCGACCACTGAGTTTTCAAAGACTCCGATGCTTGGCTTGGCTGCAGTTTGTTGGAGTGGCGCCTATATCCTGTTCGCCGGCGTCTATGGACCCATGCTTCTTCGCCCGAGCATAGACGAATAGTGAAGGCACTGTTCGCAAAGGAGTCATGAGCTTACCTCTCATACCTAGCCGTACCAAAACCCATTACCCCGCTTCCACCCGGCTCACTCCCTGAGCCACCAATCCCCCCGCATCAGCAACCTACCTCACTTCCCCTTCGGTTGCCATTCCCTGGCCAGCCGTTGGGCTTCGGCAAGTTGAGCGGGGGTCATCATTTCCTCTAGGAGGTCCCGGGCCTTGACCGCCCCTTTCACTCCTTTGGGTGCTGCAAGGTTTATCCACATATGG
>JADFRB010000187.1 GCA_022561525.1 Nitrospinota bacterium | reverse complement strand
TTCGACGCCGAGGGGATCAAGATCATCACCGAAATCACCTCCAATGCCCGGCGCGAAGTGCACAACACCGAAAAGCCCGGTCTCTTTCATAAAACACGGCGGATTGTCCGGGACTCAATGCCTTCTGTGGGGTCTCAAACTGCACCTTCATGATTCCTTTTGATTCGTGGACAAGCTGTGCGGGGACGGCCGGAGACGCATATCGATATTTCACCAAAACGGACTGAGTTTCCATTGGCACGGTATCGCCATGCCAGATTATCTCCCTCACGAGACATTCTTGCTGCAGCAATGTGTCTTCCTTTCCAAGGACAACGGTATTGGTCTCCGGAACGACATGTTGAACATACAACCGTTCTCCGGTGGCAAGGCCCAGGCCCTTTCGTTGGCCTTGAGTATAAAAGGCAATTCCGCGATGCTCTCCAAGGTATTGGCCTTGGGAATCCACAAACGACCCAGGACGATTCGCTTGCGGGGCTTCAATCTTAATAAATTCTCGATAGTCTCCTTGGGTCACAAAACAAATTTCTTGGCTTTCGTGCATTTCCTCAAGGGGAAGATCCAATTCTTCGGCTTTCGCCCACACTTCGGTTTTGTGCAAGTGACCTACGGGAAACACAATGTGTGGCAACCAGGTTGGTGAAATACGGTATAGAAAATAGGATTGATCTTTTTTGGAATCAATCCCTTTGAAAAGGAAATACCCTTGGGTCGTGGACTGTATGCATGCGTAATGGCCTGTGGCCACATAGGATATACCCCGGGCTCGGGCAAGTTGGTACAACATTCCAAACTTAATTCGCTCATTGCATCGCACACAGGGATTGGGGGTTTCGCCTGATAAATATCCAGAGACAAAATCGTCGATCACACCTTTCTGAAAAGCCTCACGAGTATCGACTACTTCGTGAGGGATATCCAATTGTTTAGCCACATGGCGGGCGAGCCCAACTTTACAACAACCACGCTCCTGCCATTTCTTGGTGACCGCTACGGTTTCATCTTCCTGCTCCCACACTTTGAGGGTGACACCACGAACGTCATAACCCTGTTCCGTGAGAAGAAGAGCCGCAACAGAGCTATCCACGCCTCCACTCATTCCAAGAAGGACCGTTGGTCGTGGCATGATGGGATTACGCTTCCTGAGAACGGAGTTTGTGATCTCGGTGGGCATTGAGATCGTGAACATTTTCCATGGCATCGGATGTATTCAGTTCGTCAAGCTGACTGATGCCCATGTCACACACCCCTTGGAACAAGACACCTTCTTCCATAGAAAATGATGGTGAGTGGACATCTCCAATTAAAACGGCAGGCTTCAAAAGCTGAACTTTTTTTGACGCGACGATATTGCCTTCGACTTTTCCTCCAGAGACGATGACGCCACCAGATATTGACCCTTTGATCACAGCATGTTCCCCAATAATCAAGGTGTCCTTTGTGGTGAGCTCACCTTCGAAGTGACCATCAATTCGTACCGTTCCATCAAAATTGGCTTTCCCTTTAAAATTAACGCCTCTCCCTAGGAAGGTGTAATGATCTTCTTCAAAGATCGTGTCCCTCTTTTTTTTCTCGTCTTTATCGCCCCACATAAATGCCTCCTCAGCCTTTACGTTTGGAAAGGCTCACGTTTAGGTCGAACACGAAAAATTTTGGTGAGCTGTCCTTTTAATCCTGAATCAGACATCGGACGATTCGTTATACTGCTTTCAAACTATCGTCGTACGCACTCACCTTTTCTTGACTATAGCTCGAACTTTTTGTCACTGGGCCCATTTCACATGTTCCGTTAAACAACACGCCTTCTTCCATGGACAGAGACGGGGTCCTGACTGATCCGTTTAACACTGCGGGGGACATGAGTTGGATTTTTTCTCTAGCGACAATGTTCCCGAGGATTCTTCCCTGGCAGATAATCGTCCCGGCTTCCACTTTGGCATCGATCACCGCGGTTTTGCCAACAATGAGAACGCCGTCCGTGTGAATTTCCCCTTCTAATTGTCCATCAATGCGAACCGTCCCTTGGTAACTAATCACACCTTTAAATTCGACGCCTTCACCGACAAACGCACTGACATCATGACTCTGATCAAAAACCTTATCATTACCTGATTGACTCCGTGATGAATCGGATGGGGAAAACCCTGCTGATACCGTCGAGCTATTATCTGAATCACTATTCTTCCCAAACATGGTCGTCCCTCCTTCGATGTGGTGAAAATAAAAAATATTCTATCACGTCTGAAAACATTCCTTCTTCCCTCGGGTGTATAGCCTACCGAATTTTTACGATAAAATCACGTCCACAATGCGAGTGAGATCCTCGTCTGAATAGTAGGTCACTGTCAACTCTCCTCCTCGCTTTCGCGATCGAATGGCTACCTTGGTTCCCAATTGTTTTCGAAGTTGCTCTTCGACAGTCGAGTAACGACTGTGAGACCCAGATTGTTCTTTCTTTTTCGAATCCTTTTTTAACCCCGTCGAGCTTGTTTTTATCAACCGTTCCAAATCGCGGACTGACAGTTGATCGCGAAGAACCTTTTTGGCGACGGTGATTTGTGTCTGGGAGTTTCGAATACCCAAAATGACTTTGGCATGGCCGAGCGTCAGTTCTTCTGACCGTATGAACTGTTGTATTTCACTAGGTAAAGTTACTAGTCTTAAAATATTGGCGAAAGAGGACCGCTCCCGGCCCACTCGTTCGGCCACAATTTCCTGTGTTAAACCAAATTCCTCAATTAATTTCGTATAGGCATGGGCTTCTTCCATTGGATTCAAATCTTTTCGTTGTATATTCTCAACAAGGGCCAATACCGTGGATTCGTAATCCTTCGTATTACGAACAATGACCGGCACGGTTGCTAGATTGGCTAATTTGGCCGATCGGAAGCGGCGTTCACCGGCAATGAGCTCATAAACACCATCACCTTTTCTTCGCACTAAAATTGGGTGAAGAAGCCCATTTTGTCGGATCGATTCAGCCAAACTTTCTAAATCTTCTTGCAAAAACGTTTTTCGCGGCTGGAATCGATTCGGTACAATCTGCGTGATCGGGACCATTTGGATGACCTGGTCTGATCCCGAAGAGCGCGGGTCATGGCCTGGTAATAATGCTCCAAGCCCCTTACCTAAAGCTTTTTTCTCCATTTCCTAACAACTCCTTACACATTTCGAGGTAGGCTTTCGACCCTGCAGAGGCTGCATTATACAAAAGACCAGGCCGGCCATAACTGGGGGCCTCTGCTAAGGCCACGTTTCGTGGGATGATTGATTGGTAGACTTTTCGACCAAAAAACTTTCTCACTTCCTCTGACACTTGCTTGGAAAGGGTGAGTCTGGCATCCCACATCGTCAACAGAATACCTTCTAATACCAACTGAGGGTTAAAGGAATCACGAACACGATCAATATTGGTGATTAAACTCCCCAAGCCCTCCATTGCGTAATATTCGCACTGGACGGGGATAAGTACTGAATGGGCCGCCGTAAGGGCATTCACCGTCAACAGGCCCAAAGCTGGGGGGCAATCGACAATAATAAAATCATACTGATCGCTCACCTCTGCGACCACGTGTTGCAAGGCGTACTCTCGGCCTGCCACATCGGCCAACTCGACTTCTGCACCTGCAAGGTCAGACCCGGAGGGAAGAATGTGTAACCCTGGTATCTGGGTTGGAACAATAGCTGTCTTGGCTCGATCCTTTTTTATCAAACAATCATAAATAACCTTTTTAGGGCTTTCAATGCCAAGTCCGCCTGTAGCATTGGCTTGAGGATCGAGATCGATGAGTAACACAGCCTTTTGAGAAATCGCCAGTGCAGCAGCAAGATTCACCGATGTGGTGGTTTTGCCAACTCCACCTTTTTGATTCGCAACTGCGATGATCTTAGCCATTGAAATAGTGCGGCTTTTTTAACTTAGGTATTTAGGCTCAAGGCTAAAAGCCTTCGACATTCAGTCTATACCCCTCAGCAGTTTCAAACTTTTTTGAAGCTGTTTTAGGAAATGTTCCACGTGGAACATTTCCTAAGTCGGGGTTGGACTCAATACTATCAATACTCGCTCACCAAACCCAAATGGTAATTGATAACAAACTTCTTTTTGGACGGTAAAACCCATCATATCTGGCAAGGTTTCGTGTTTTTTGGAGCGACTCAACACAACCTTCCCTCTTTCACTCAATAACGGCCTAACATACGGCAAACATATGTCGTATCTCAATGCCTTAAGACAAATCCAATCGTAGGCCTGTTGAAATTGTATAAAATTCGGCATTTCTTCTATGCGCTTGGCTTCTACGTGAACGCTTTTCAATCCCAAAGACCCAATGATGTGGTGAAGAAATGCCACTTTTTTTAAATTTGGCTCAACTAAGGTCACAGAAATGTTCGGTTCTGAAATTTTTAATGGCAATCCAGGAAAACCCGCTCCGCTTCCAATATCCAAGACAGAACTAGGCAATTCGTCATGTACAACTTTCCGAAAGGCCAAGGAGTCAATAAATAAATTAGCGATGATATCTTTTTCTTTTTGGTGTCCAATTAGATTAATTTTTTTATTCCACCTTACAAGTTCACGAAAATACCATTCAAACTGCTCGCAGGATTCCCTGGTTAATTGGCATCCGATTTTAAGGGATTCCTGTTCAATAAGATCAAAGTGGGAAAGACTGGGCATTTTGCAATGTTCCACGTGGAACAATTTGGGAGAGTATCGTGATCAGAAAGGAATCAAAGCATTTACATGGTTTGTGATGTCTGCTTGATTCGTTTGTGTCTTTCCAAAGAAACAAGAAGGAGAGAAATTGCTGCGGGAGTTATTCCGGATATCCTCGAAGCTTGACCAACCGAAGCCGGTCTGATCTTGGACAGTTTTTCGGCAACTTCATTGGAAAATCCGCTGATATCATCGTAGGAAAAGTTTTCTGGAATTGACTTTTTTTCTAATTTTTTAAATTGACCCCAAACTTTCATTATTGAAATAAATTTAGAATTCAAATCAATTGAAATGGGGTGATAATAACCAATAGGTCTAACTGTAATTTTTTTTGTTGATCCTTTTTTTATGGCATTTATTACACTGAT
>JADFRB010000186.1 GCA_022561525.1 Nitrospinota bacterium | reverse complement strand
CCTCGTGTTAATCGGAGCCGCTGGCTATTGGGTGTGGACCACCCAATACGCGCCAATCACTTGTGACTCCCAGGCCGCTCATGCCGAGTTAAAGACTCTTGGAGGTAAGGGCATTCGAAATACCGGGCATGGCTCAAGCCTGACCAATTTGTTGTGGATTTATGTCGGTCCAAAGTGGCATGCCCTCCCCTTAAAGGAAAAACGATCCATTGACAAAATCGTCACCTGCGCTGCCCAAACAATTGATGATCAAGGCCAACCCACGTGGCAGGCTGCCTATTATGATTACAAATCCGGGAAAATGGCCGCCTTAACCAGCAAACGCTATGGCTTTCGCCTCAAAACCCAGGAATAGGTCGGCCTCTTGGTCTCCTCTGCTTCCATGATATAATATTTAAACAATGCGTATTCTGATTGTTGAAGATGAACCCAAAGTCGCCTCCTTTATTCGACGAGCGTTGGAAGAAGAAAGCTATGCGGTCGACGTGTGCCCCGATGGGGTAGAAGGTCGCGACCTCGCTTGCGAGGTAAATTACGACCTGATCATTCTCGACCTCATGCTTCCGAACCTTCCTGGGCTGGGAGTCCTCAAAGGCATTCGTGCCGAAAAGGTTAAAACACCCGTCCTCATTTTGACGGCACGATCTGAAGTGGATCAACGCGTGAAAGGCCTGGATGCGGGAGCCGACGATTACCTCACCAAACCCTTTGCCATCGAAGAATTGCTGGCCCGTTCCCGGGCACTGATGCGACGTGCCAGCGGCGAAACCTCCGGCATTCTACAAATCGATGACTTAATTCTGAATCCGATCACCCATGAGGTCACGAGAGCAGGCCAACGCATAGACCTCACCTCCAAAGAATATGCCCTACTCGAATATATGATGCGGAGTACCGGCCGCGTCTTAACCCGCCCTATGATTTCCGAACATGTATGGGACTTGGATTTCGACACGTTCACCAATGTCATCGATGTCTACATCAGTTACCTCCGCAACAAAATTGACAAAGGCCACGAGCGCAATCTTATCCACACAATACGTGGAAGCGGGTACACCTTAGGACCTGAGAGAAAATAACTTGGACACTATCGCGCCAAGATTTGGGTCGGATTTGGACGGAACGATTGAGAAACACTCGAGGCATAGCACAGCTATGGTGAGAGTGTTTCGATTGAGGCCCGTTCAAAGATGGCCCGAAGATTGGATGCGAGATGTCCAAGTTATGTTCTCTCAGGTCCTGAAAGGCAGCCGATGAGTAACACGTCGATTCGTGTCCGCCTCACCATCTGGTATGGTTGCGGCTTAGCATTGATCATGATTTTGTTTGCCAGCGCCTTGTATCTCGTTATGTCTCGCGCATTAGAAGATCAAATAGACCACTCACTCGAAGACGCGGCCATGGCCGCGGCTCGCTCATTGGAAGAACATCGATTCGGGCCATTTCTGTTGCTCGACGACCTGGCACAAGCCTTTCCTGAACTCGCATTGCTGGATAAATTTTTCCAGATATTCGGGCCTCAGGGGCAAATCACCCTGCAATCGGCCAACATTACAACTCGAAATATTCCGTTAAGTGAATCGGCCATGCAAGCGGCCTTACAAGGTGAAGCCACCTATGAGTCCGTACGCTTCCAAGGTGGAATCTCGATTCGACTCTTGTCGTATCCCATCAAGCACGGAGAAACCCTCGTCAATATCTTACGAGTTGGGACCTCACTTCGGCCTGTTGAAGAAATGCTGAATCGCCTGGTATTTGTGCTGCTGATTGGTTCTCCATTAGCTGTGATTGTCTCGATGTTCGGCGGATGGTTTTTGGCTGGCCGTGCCCTTCGTCCAGTCGATACCATCACCCTCGCGGCTCAGCGCATTGCCGCCGGAGACCTCACGCAACGAATTCACACGACCTCCGCCGATGAAATTGGCCGACTGGCCTCAACCTTTAACGATATGATTGCCCGCCTCGAAGCCTCCATTCGGCAAATTCGGCAATTCAGCGCTGACGCGTCACATGAATTACGCACACCATTGACCATTACCAAAGGGGAAACGGAACTAGCATTGAGAAAAGAGAGAACCCCGGAAGTCTATCGTGAAGTCTTGGAAAGTAACCTCGAAGAGATTGATCGTATGAGCCGGATCGTTGACGAACTGTTATTTTTATCCCGCGCCGATCTGGGGGAAATAAAGATTGCCAAAGAGCCAGTCCAGCTCGACCAATTGGTTCAGGAAATTCAACATCAAGCCATCGTACTGGGAAAGGATAGGGAGGTTGAGACCGTCTTAGGAACGCTGGAACCGACTCAAGTGGTTGGAGATGAATGGCGCCTTCGCGAACTCTTCTTGAATATCGTGGATAACGCAGTCAAGTATTCTCGAGAAAAAGGCACCGTAGAAATCAACCTAGAGCACGCCAACGGTATGGCCAAAATATCGGTGCAGGATAATGGGATTGGCATCAGCCCCGATGAGCAAAAATTGGTATTCGACCGATTCTTTCGTTCCGATACCGCTCGCGCCCATGCCCAGAAAGGCACAGGATTAGGCTTAGCCATTTGCAAATGGATCGCCGAAACCCACCAAGGCCAAATCCAGGTAGAAAGCACCCCAGGCCAAGGCTCCCGCTTCACCATTTTCCTTCCTCTGCTTGGCCAAGCCTAACGCCAAATATTTCTGGTTCTTCCGACAAAGCATTGGTAAAAACCATAGCTGATCGTCCTTAAGTCCCCCTCCCCTCCTCTTGTCATTTCGACCCTTAGGAGAAATCTCTGCCTTCCCCTGACTTAGATTTCTCACTCCGTTCGAAATGACAAGACAGTCGGCGGGGACGAAACCCAGAAATTTAAAGAATGGCCAATACCCCCCCCCAAACTTCTGAAGATTACCGACTAGGCGAAAGAACTCATTTTTGGTATCCTGCTTTTCCAAGCTTTGCAAACCTTAAAGGCCATAGGTGCAAAAAGATGAAAACGTTGCCAGGTCGCATCATTGTTGACCCAGAACGCTGTGGCGGAAAACCGGTATTCTCAGGGACCCGTATCCCTGTGTATGTGGTTTTGGAAATGCTGGCTAACAACGAGAGTCAAGAGGAAATATTCAAGGAATATCCAAACCTGACCGCTGATGACCTTCACGATGCCTTGCTCTTTGCCAGGAATGTAGCAGAGATTCCAGGCAAACCAACCTTGCCTGCAGCATGAAGGTTGTCATCGATAACAACCTTCCGTGGAGTTTAGCGCGTCTACTGACCCAGAACGGTATTGAGGCGATTCATGTCGTTGACAAAGAACTTTCTGACGTATCGGATGATGTTTTGCGGAAAACATTCTCAAAACAAGACATTGTGTTTGTTTCTCGCGACGCAGATTTTTGGACCAACCACGGACCACCTTGGGCAATAGTATGGATCGCCATCCATAATCCCACCTTAGCCCAAATCAAAGGATCGATTTCAAGGCACTAGCCAACATAATCCCAACCTTGAAACCTGGACAAAGAGTCCTTTTAGCAACGGACCAAATCCGAATCTTTGAAGAAAAATGAATCCAGAACATAAGGCTGGAAATACAGGACGAGGAATAGTCAAGGGGGCAGGGTGCTTGATTCAATTCTAATAAATTTCAAGTACTCTGCCCCCTGCTTCGTGGTTTGAAATAGCAGGGAAGGCAGGAATGTTCAAATTGACCACAAAACCATAATTAATTAGTAAATATGATTGACCCCTTTTTGATCCTTTTACTGACCCATTTCCAAGAATTATTAGATGCAGGGTTTCGCCCCTGCAGACGAGGTCCTTTTGTTTCGGCAAAAGGACCCAAAACCACTTTCGCCCGTACGCGGCCCTCCGGGTGCCTCCGCCTCCGTACCGAATAAGATGGCGAGGGAACTCGCTGCGCTCAAACAGCCCTCGCCGAGAGGTCGATTCGGTACGGAGGCTCCGCCGCGCCCGAAGGCGGGAAGACACTCAAGAAACAAATAGGGTTTTTCAACTGGAGGGGAAGGACAAACTTATTAATGCCCCGTGCCTGGCAAGAGCAGGGCCTATTTACCTTTTCGAGGTGCAAACGCCTTAGCTAAGGTTTTATCCAAGGTCATCAATTCAACATCGAGCGTCTTCGCCAACCAGAGAAAAGAAGCATCGTAAGCTGTCAGAGCCTTGTCTTGGGCTAGGCCAAGGACCTCAGTCATGTTGACCGCCATGAACGTCAGCGGCAAACGACTGACCATCTCATAACCAGCCAACAATAACGTTTTTTGGGCAGGATGCCTTCGAATCTTCATGAGACAAACATTCGCTAACTCAAATGGTAGTAGGAATGGAGCAAGTAGATCATGATTTTCCATTCGAGCCGCAATCCGCCGGCCATCCGGTTCCGCAAATACGACTGCGGCCAAGGCTGATGTATCAATGACTTTAGCGGCCATCACGATCATTCCGAATAATTGTCACCGACTCTTTAGGTGTGCGCAGTCCACGCTGCCGTAATTCTGCTAAGAGGCCCTGTAGAGAAATCTTGTCTTGCTGTTTCACGCTTTCCTCAAGTATGGCCAGCAGTTCACCTTGAAGCGAGCGATGATGCTTTCTTGCTCGTTGCCGCAATTGCTCCACCCATTCCTTGGGAACATTTTTTACAGAAAGATTGACGGTCAACATAGCCTCCAAATGGTTCTATTTTGAAACCATTATAGCTCCACATCAGTTTTTCCGCAATTTCTGGCTCTCCCACCGAGGAAACACGGTGGCGAATCATTTACGTTGCCGTCATCCCCGACATCCTTTATCGGGGATCCAGGTTTTCTTTAGCTTGGGATCGTCTTGGTGATTGAAATGATTTAGGGTGGGCAATGCCAACGGTAATGGAATATTAAGAGTGCGGTAAAAAGTGACCTGAGGTCGCGGATTGGATTAGACGATGAGAACGATGATGAACAGAACGAGCCGGGAGACTACCTGATGGACGCCGTCGATCAGCTCGAGATCCTCGGCCGCCTCGTCATGGCCGCCGGCTTGGGCGGCCTCATCGGCCTGGAGCGCGAGCTGCGTGGCTACCCCGCCGGCATCCGCACCATGGCCCTGATCACCATGGGCTCCATGCT
>JADFRB010000001.1:3050-22731 GCA_022561525.1 Nitrospinota bacterium | reverse complement strand
TTGGTACAGGTATTTAGGCTGAAGGCTAAAGACTGAAGGCTATCACTCATAATGCTTAACGTTTTGTATGATCACGCATGATTGCCCCCTAAAAGCCTTCGGCCTTCAGTCTATCCACCTGAGTTACGATTTTTTTGCTGAAAGGATACCGTGATGAAGCAGTATATGATTGGATTCCTGATGATTGGTTTAATGTGTGGCACCATGCTGGTGGGACACACATCTTCATCCTTTGCAGCCCCTCAGACAGAATCCATGTGCACCATCGGTATGGTCAAGGGAGAGAAAGGTCGGACTTGTGAAGTGCCTATTCCTGATGGCTGTACTACCGCGAAGGTACCAGGCTATGACCAACCTTGGGCGGATATTTCTAAAGGTGGGGCAACCACATGCCAATTTGATACACAAAAAACTGATTGGGCCACCATCATCACTGGATCCTGTGGACCCTGTGCAACTGATAACTGCTCAGCACAATTCAGCGTGAAATTCAATTGTTTAGGTAGCACGGGGGGATACAAGCCTCAATCTCGAAAAACCCATTAAATCGCTCGAGAAGCCTGTGACTTCACCTCACAACCAATATTCACCGTCGCCTTGCAAGCCGTGCCGTCTTTATCAGATTCCATAAAACAGGCTGCCACCGCGCTTGGATTTGATGCCGTGGGCATCGCCTGCCTTGATCCCTTAGATTCACAGGCCATTACTTCCACTACCGACGCAAATTCGTCCTCTCCCACCTCGCTCCTTCAATACCTCCGGGATTGGCTCTCAATGGGTTATCACGGAACCATGCAATGGATGGCCAAAGACCCCGAGCGTCGAGCTGATCCACGAAAGATTTTACCCGGGTGCCGATCTATTATCTGTGTCGGCATGAACTACTGGACCGACATCCAGCCAGAAGAGGGACCAGGTTTCGGCAGGATTGCGCGCTACGCCTGGGGAGAAGACTACCATCAACTTTTGAAAAAGCGCCTAAAAAATCTCGAACAATCAATTTCGAGATTCGCCCCGGAATCCACCACTCGTAGTTACGTCGATACCGGCCCGATCATGGAAAAGGTTTGGGCGCAACGAGCTGGCTTGGGATGGATCGGGAAACACTCGAATCTGGTGTCACCCACCCTCGGGTCGTGGCTACTGTTGGGAGAAATTTTAACGACGCTAGAGTTAGAACCAGACGAACCTGGCAGTGATCTCTGCGGGACCTGCACGCTGTGCATTCGAGCCTGTCCCACTCAGGCAATTACCGAACCCTATATCGTTGATGCCACGAAATGCATTTCTTATTTGACCATCGAATACCGTGACGACCTGAATTCCATCCCCCAAGAACTTCGCTCACAAATGGGCAATCGAATCTTTGGCTGCGATGACTGCCTGGACGCCTGCCCATACAACGTCTACGCCTCACCGACCAAAGAAACAGCTTTTTTCCCAACCCCACTCACACGAAGCCCGAAACTCAATCAACTCTCAAAGATGAACGAAGAATCTTTTGCGAACACCTTTCAGGGTAGTCCCATTCGCCGACCAAAACATTCCGGGTTTCAACGCAATATCCAAGTGGCCCTATCCAACGATATAGGGACTGATCAAAAAAGGCCATCCAGCAAGGCCGCAAGCAGCGAGGAGGGCGAGGCGTACGAGTGAGTACGTTGAGCCCTCCGAGCAATGAGAACGCAGCTGGTGGTCTTTTTGATCAGTCCCCTCTAAGCGCAGCTCAATAATCGTCACCCCACCCTCTCCCTGCAGGCCTGGTTGATATGACTCGACATAAGGGGAACGTGTTCGGTCAAAAAGGCCTTTTAAAATTTCTATGCCCGTATCTGAGTTAAGTAAGTGAAGAAATAAATAATTCGGGGAATAGAGAAATGGCATAGAGTGGGTAATTAGTCATGTTGCCATCATGTTTTAAGTTTAACAATGTCGTGCGGGATAGTATGGTGGGATGGTATTTCTTTTCATAGAATATCAGGCTTTTGCTGCGAGGATTTATACCAGCCTTGGCTTCCAAAGGAAAAATATGATTACCCGATTCGCACATAAAATCCACTTCTGCTGAACCGGCGCTTTTCCAGTAGTACAGCTCTGTTTCCTTCTGTGAGCGTAATTGTTGTGCAACATAGTTCTCGGCAAATGCGCCTTTATATTCTGTAAAAATCTGATTCCCATGAGCCAAAATATCAGAAGAGGTCTTTGCAAGCGTTCCGAGCAATCCGACATCCAATAGATAAATTTTGAAAATGCTTCTATCGGCATAGGCCTGTAGCGGTATCTTTCCTGTTTTCACAAGATTGACTCGCAGGATGAGTCCCGCGTCCTGCAACCATTGCAAAGCATTTTCATATTCACGTGCACGCGCTGTTTTTTTGAGCGCTGAAAACACGAATTTTTTGTTCTCTTTTCCCAATTGGGCTGGGATCGAATCCCAGATCAGACTGAGTTTTGGTATGTCTTGAGGCGGCACATGTTTGGCGAAATCGAGAGCATAGGCATTAAGGATCTCTTTCTGAATTTCCCGAACTCTGAAAAAATCGTTTGTCCGCGAAAAGAAATGAACAGCTTCCGGCATACCGCCAACAAAATAATAGGTGCGAAGCAAGTCGATTAATTCCTGATGGAACAGCTCCGGATAGGGAATGAAATCAGTAGTATGTTCAATCAAATGGCAGAGATCACTGTGATTCACGGCCTCAAGAAATTCGAGAAATGTTAAGGGATACATACTCAGAAAATTCACTTTGCCGACAGGAAAGGATTTTGGTTTTGATAATCTTATGCCCAGTAAAGATCCTGCGGCAGCGATATGATATTCATTCGCTTTTTCATTGAAATATTTTAAAGAATTCAGAGCATTGTTGGACGCCTGAATTTCATCAAAAATAATCAAATCCGTTTCCGGTCTTATCTCATGCCTCACATACAGAGATATTTTTTTGATAATTTTTTCAGGCGTAAGACTGGATGTGAAGAAATCATCTAACAACGGCTCTTCTTCAAAATTGAGGTACGCAACGCGGGAATATTCTTGTTCACCAAATTTCCGCAGAATATAGGTTTTACCGACTTGACGCGCACCGTTGAGTAATAAAGGTTTCCTTCGCGGAGAAGATTTCCACGCTAATAATTTTTGATAGATATTTCTTTTCATAAATATTGTGTGATGGTGAACCTGGCAAGGTTACGTTGGCTTAGACCTAACCCTAAATCAGCATAAGATATTATTTTGTGATAAAATTCTCAAGTAAAGTTTTAGAAATGTGAATATAATCACATTTAATCAATGAATAATGTGGAAGCGTTAATAATTCACATTTCCAGAAATTAAAATCCACCGCCAAAACATTATGGCTTGCGACACAATGTCCAAGTCGCGTTATCCAACGACCCAGGGACTGTTCAAAAAGGCCGTCCAGCAAGGCCGCAAGCAGCGAGGAGGGCGAGGCGTACGGGGATTTAGTACGTTGAGCCCTCCGAGCAATGAGAACGCAGCTGGCGGTCTTTTTCAACAGTCCCATACAACCAGCTCAAAAAATTCTAGCGCAGATCAACAATCGTCACCCCATCTCCACCCTCTCCCTGCATGCCCGGTCGATACGACTCGACATAAGGGGACTTTGATAAATATTGTCGTGTCGCAATTTTCAGTTTGCCCGTTCCATGGCCATGAATGACATGCAGCGATTTGGCAACCGTGAGCGCAGCTTCGTCGAGACGTGAGGCCAGACATTCCAGAGCCTCTTCCACGGTTTGCCCACGAACGTCAATCGTCAACAACCCAGAAGGTGATGGGGACGTGCGATTCTGTTCGGCAAATCCTTTTCCTGTTTTTTTATTGGGAGAAGCATGAGTGGCCGACAAAGAATTTGACGGTGTATCGCCCCCTTGACTTCTCCCGATGAGAAGCTCAACCGAAACCGACAGCTCTGAATCCCCTACCTGAAGACGGACCCGCTTCTTTCCTTGAGGATTTTCAAGCAACGTTCCAGACGTGCCTAAATGTGAGATTTCAACCAAGGCGCCGGCCTGTAAGGAATTAAGAGGAATTGCCAGACTGTCATCTTGGGTATTTCGAATCAATTCCCCTTCAATGTCACTCACGCGTTGCTTGGCTGCTTTCGCTTTGACCAGAGACTTGTCCTGTTTCAGGGTATCCAGTGTTTGCCGGATTTCCGTTCGAGCCCGAGTGAGTTCTTCTTTGAACGTCTTTTTGACTTTGCGCAATTCCTCACGCTCCGTCGTGCGGAGACGATCAACGCGCTCTTGTATTTCGGCTGCGGCGCTCTCAGCCGTGTGTCGATGTGTTTCAGCATCTTCGAGTTCTTGACGAAGCCGATGGTGCATAGCCTGTAGGTCTGAAAAGACATGATCCAATTGGCGGTCCTGTTGATGCACAATATCCGCCGCCTGTTTGAGAATGCCTGGATCCATGCCTAGGCGACCGGCAATATCCAACGCGGAAGAACCGCCGGGCACTCCCTGAATAAGCCGATAGGTTGGCGTCAGAGTCGCCACATCAAACTCCAGGCTCGCATTGAGAAATCCAGGCGTCGAGAGCGCTAACGTCTTCAAGGAATTGTAATGAGTCGTGACCACAACCTTAAAACCCACCTGAGCAAAGTGAATGAGAACTGCCTCGGCCAACGCCGCGCCCTCTGCCGGATCGGTCGAACTGATCACTTCATCGAGCAACACCAAAATGGGACCGGCAGTCCCTGAAGATTGAGAATGCCCGATGTCCAACAGTTCGACTATTTTGGTCAGGTGCGCGGAAAAGCTGGACAGATCTTTGGCCAAATCCTGAGTATCCCCGATATCCGCATACGTTTCCCCAAAAAACCCCATCACAGATCCTTCAGCACAAGGAAGGTGCAGCCCGGCTCGAACCATGAGACTGTACAGACCGAGTACTTTCAGATTGACGGTTTTCCCACCAGTATTCGGACCGGAAATCACCAAAATGTTTTGATCCTTTTCAAAAAAGATGTCATTGGGGATCACGGTGCTGCGAGCAAGCATCAATAAAGGATGCCGTGCCTTGGACAACCGAATATGCCCATCCTCCGATAGTTGCACAGGATGCGCCTGCAGACGTTGGCTCAAACGCGCCTTCGCCCCAATACTGTCCAAAATCGTGAGCACCTTCAGATACTGTTGAATAGTCGGGATATGCGCAACAATCATCGAACTCAGCTCAGCAAGGATTCGATGAATTTCTCGAGCCACCGCCAACTCCCCAACCTTGATACGATTATTGAGTTCAATCAATTCCCGAGGTTCCAGAAAGACCGTTAAACCGCTCGAAGACACATCGTGAACAATACCGTCCACCTGATGCTGCATATCAACCTTGATCGGGAGCACATAGCGATTTTCTCGTTGCGCAAAGTAGGGTTCCTGCAAAGCATCGCGATAAGACGACGAGGTCAACATGGATTCCAAGCGTTGCCGCATTCTCGACTTTAATCCCTGAGCTTCCTGGATCGCCTCATACAACGCGGAGGATGCATGATCCAAAATCTCTCCCTCCGGGCTGATGCATTGCTCAATGTCGGACCGCAGAGGAGAAAGATCATCAAGATGCTCAATATACGCGAAGACATGCGGGGCAAGTTCCTTCTGCGCTTTGAGACAGCGCTGAACACTGACAATGAGGGCCATAGCATTGGCCATGCGCCGCAACTCTTGTGCCTCCAACACCGCACCTTTTTCAGCCCGAATGAGCGCACTGCCGGTATCCTGAAACGTCAAAACCGGAAATGGAAGAGTCCCCTCAAACAGAGCAATCATTTCCGATGTCTCATGAATACGGCCCTGAGCAGAAGAACAACTTTCTGCCAACGGAATGAATCGACAATAGTCCGCGCCAAGGGAGGAATGCGCGTGAGAGGCCAAAAGCTCAAGCAGCCTGGGCCACTCTAACGCCTGTTGTGTTTGTTGGAATAAGGTTTCGTGGGACATAAAAAATGGCAGTATTGTTGATTTGGATCCGTGTTCATTCAAAAGACCCAAAACCCGATATCATCAATCGGCTTTGACAAATCTACAGGAAGAATAGCGAAGTCTTGCCCGAAACGGAAGCGAAGAGAATAGATGAGTTGCGGAAAAATAATTGAACTGATCATTCCCCGTAGCTTGCTACGAAGTAACCATTTAGGTCCCCCTTGGAAACTGACTATTACCCATACTAAAGACAGCCTTAAGGCGGTGCCGCCCAGGACGAGGTCATAATTTTGAACGTCGTCGCTTTCTTTTGAAATTTTTAATAAAAATATACAACTCTGCCACCAAACTTTTCCCATTCATTTTTTTCAGGTCAGCAAGATTTTCATAAATGTTGAGTCTTTTCTTTCGGATAGAATAGGTATATACTTTTAGTATTACCAGATAAGGAGGGTGAGCCGATGAGTAAGGTATTATCACTGAAACTGGATGAGACAGCGTATCATCAAACTGAAAAGATTCGGAAACGCCTCAAACTCCCTCGCAATACGTATATTCGTAAAGCGCTGGATCACTTTAACGCGTTATATACAAGGAAAGCTTTAGCCCAAGACTATCAGAAAGCGTCGAAGCGATTAGCAACTGGACATCTTGCCTATTTACAAGAAACCGAACTTTTGGATGATCTGCCTGAAAAGATATGACGCCCCGCTACGGTCATGTCTATTTGGCGGATCTCAATCCACGAGTTGGAACCAAACCGGGGAAAATTCGCCCGGTTGTTGTTGTCCAAACTGATGCCTTGAACCCGTATCATCTCTCCACGCTCATTTGTCCGCTAACGACACAGATTGATGATGTTAAGACTCCCCTCAGAGTTGCGGTGCCGAAAGGTGTCTCAGGCTTACGCGCAGCCTCAGACATTCTTGTCGATCAAATCAAGGCGATTGATAATCAACGATTTCGACGCAAACTTGGGGCGCTATCCGAGGCGTACCTCACCGAGCTACGTCATAAACTACTACTCATTTTGGATTTCGTGGAAGAAGCTCACTCACACAGTGAACCTTAGAACCATGGCGCCTAAATAGAGGATAAGAACCTTTGAATCACCACCTATCCCCAGTGCATCGGCCCCTTGACCATCCTCGCGGCCATTGAAGATCCTGCAGTGATCGGCAAGATTTTGAGCCACCTGGGGTTACCAAGAAACGGGGACGTAGTTAAAATATTAAAATAAGTCCATCAGCCTGTGTTCCTCCACTGCGGTTTTTCCTGATCGAATGCTATATGTAATCGCTGGGCTGGAGACCCCCAAGTAGTGGGCCAGTTCTCTCCGACTGAGACCAAGAGAGGTATGGCCCAAATAGGCCAGAGCGGCCTTGGCCTGCGACAACCGATTCGCTCTCCCTTTTTCACGGAGCGTCGCGATATCAACTGATAATCGTTGGCAAATATCCCTCGCTAATTGATCCAGCGTCCAGCCTTGCCGCAGTAATGTCTCCTTGGGATCCATGTGTTCATCAAAGGTTTGTCGCATGTCGGTGACAAAATCACCGTCGCCAAGAATCCGATCATCTCCCCGCCAATACTCCGTTTCTCGTCTAAGCCGATCCACCCCCACCCATCCCCCCGCACTTCTCCTGAGTCCACCGCCCGTGAATTCAGGGTGTTTCCCCTGTCCAACACCCTCGGAAACAAAGGTGATATACGCCTCAGTCGCCCTCTTTCTTGTCCTGCCAAAAAGAGACAACACTTCATTCACCTCTTGAAAGGATCCTTTGTATTTTCCACATAACCGAGCATGGCCACTCCATGGGTATTCTCCCAGCCCCTCAAGGTCAGGAACCAGCTTCCCTCTCAGAGGGTTCAAGTGAATATACCGGATCAACTCAAGCAGATAGGGATCTTGCTGACACAGAATGGCTTTATAGCGGTTTTGAAACAGAATCCCCCGTCGTCGATGGCGCCGATTAAAGCTGCCGGCGTACCCACTCATCACACTTCTCATCAGGTCGCTTCAAGGCGTCTCACTCGACCGGAGCAGCAGGTGAAAGTGGTTGGGCATGAGGGTCCAGGCGTAACAGCGATAGCCGATCCGGGAGAGCCCGGCCGCCAATCGTTCAAGAAAGTCGGTTCGATCGTGATCGGAACGGAAAATAGTTCGCCGTTCAATGCCTCGGCTCATCACATGATACAGCGCCCCCGGAAGATGCAGACGCGGTTGTCTCGGCATGGCGAAAGGATAAAGGAAAACTGGTGGGCTGTCTATAACTGTCTATTTTAACTACGTCCCCATTTCCCATTTCCGTCCCCATTTCTTAATCCCTTTCCATTCCATGGTGTAACTATAGCAAATAATGTAGGAATGTGAGACCTGACCCCGGACCTGAGACCTGACCCGGACCCGCTGCTCGTAGTTGTGCTCACGGGATTCATCGCTGGGGTTCCTGGTCACCCGAACTCCTGCGTGCCTGCATCGTCCTCTCAATGGCATGACCGCGTTCGCGCGCACGCTCTCGATTCCGACCGAGGCGTAGAACCGGTAGCTGCTTGGTCGAGCCTGACAGGTGGCGACTTATTCACCGACATCCGTCGCTTCCGAGAAATGAACCGGATTCGTCAGCTCGCCGGCTTGCCCGACACCCTACTCGACGATGATCATCGCAGGCTCGCCGACACCCTCGATCTGGAACACGAGTATCTCCAGCTCATCGGAGGGAGCCAGATTCATGCCAGTCACGACTTGACCAGCTTCCATGGCGTACACCTCGCCCATCTTCAGGGTCTTGGTTTCGTCTGCATGCTTCACGGTAAGCTCGCCCTTCAACACATATACAAAGGTAGGCCCTGGATGCATATGCTTGTCACCAACATATCCCGCCGAGACCAGGAAGTGAGTGATCTTCACCTCCTTGCCTTCCACGCCGATCCCGGCGATCGGTGCCTGGTAGAGCACTCTCTCGTGCGCAGTAGGCACATACTCGTCGTTGGCTGTCGCGGCGCAACCTGCTATTCCAATAATCAATAGCAGTAGTCGCGATACTCTGACTACCCGACCGGCTTTTCCCATTAATCCACTCCATTCTCATTCAATTCTGGAATACGTGCGTCCGCGCAAATATGGACCGGCAGCCCGATACGCGCAGGGACGGGGACGTAGTTAAGATATTAAAATATGTCCATCAGTCCGTGTTCCTCCACCGCCGCCTTTCCTGATCGACTGATATAGGTCATCGCTAGGCTGGAGACGCCGAAGTAGCTGGCAATCTCTCTCCGACTGAGACCAAGAAAGGTTTGTAACATGTCGCCGACAAATTCACCGTCGCCAAGAATCCGAACATCTCCCCGCCAAGCCTTGGGGTCAGGTTTTGATCTCATTCCTTTTTGGATGGAAATTAATAGATTAAATCAAGACCCTCCCAACTACCACTCAACCTGTACGGGATAATCTCTGATGATGCTGTCTTGGCTGCCAATATGGAGATTCTCGACTTTTGCCTGTGCGATGAGGATCCGATCGAAAGGGTCCTTGTGCAAAGAAGGGGGAATAGGGGAATAGGAATTTTAAAAGACCTTTTTAGCGTGACAGGAAAGTACCAAAGAACTCGTTGAGGGATCAATCCCCAGACTTCGCTGTCCGAAATGCGGGAGTTCATCCTGCGAGGAGGGTCTGACCGGCCCATTTTCCCAGGATCGGGCCAGGCTGTCGCTCCATTGTGGCGTGTGGGCTGGGGAACTGGGCAAAGGAAGCGTGGCGGTTCGGAAACGGAACCGGAATCCGGTGGGGAGATTAGGCTGTCTGTAGGAACTCGTCGAGGCGGACCGGAGCCCGCGGTGGGGCGCGGGTGGGCAACCCCAGGTGGCTCAGAATCTTGACGATCACCGCAGGATCCTCGATAGCCGCGAGGATGGTCAACGTCCCGCCGCACTGCGGACAGGTGGTAATGTCGATGGCGAACACGCGTGTGAGTAATTAGGCCCAACTCAGGCGGGCTCGTGTTGAAGGAGCGAGGGAATCGCCGTTCCCATTGGCGGTGTCCGTCGCCGAGTCGGCCTCGCTGGGCACGATCTGGGACCGCAGGGCCGCGTTGGGCGCCAACACGCCATGGAAACGAATGAGATGGAGCCGGGGACGTGGGACGAGGGCGGCCAGGCGTTGCAGGAATTCCAGCGGCGTCATCACGAGTTGGGTGGTGCCATAACGTGGACTGGGAATAACCGAGAGCCGTTGAACGAGCCCCTCATCTTCGGATGTGGGGCTTTTTCGAGGACAGGGCAAGTCTTCAGGACATTCGTCTTGACAGAGGTCGGGCAATCCTGAAAAAATTCTGCATTTCAGAAGGGCTTCGTCGCTGCCCATTTGTCATGGAAATTTTGGCTAAAACCGGCTGGGTCTCTTCAGCGGACGTTCCCACATCATCTGCCCTCGCTTCGAGTCACGCCGAACGTACATCGTAGATAGGTCCATGAGAACGCTTTCCCGACTGATCGCATTTCTCTGCGTGTTCTTCCTTCTCAGGTCCAAACTTGACTAACCGACTTAGTCTAGTTAGAGTTATTCTACTATGGCCATTGTCACCATTCATCAAGCAAAAACACACTTTTCTCAATTGATCCAACGAGCATTGGCTGGCGAGGAAATTATTGTATCCAGGGGCAAAGAGCCAGTTGCGAGGATTGTCCCGATTCCTGAGGCCAGAAAAGAACGACGGCTTGGTGGGGCCAAAGGTATCGTCAAATATATTGCAAAAAATTTTGATGAACCGCTTGAGGAGTTTGAAGACTTTATGAGATGAAATATTTACTCGATACCCATGTGATGTTGTGGTTTCTCGAAGATTCTCCTGAATTAAGTACGAAATCGAGGCGTATCCTGAAAAATGCCGAACACGAACTTTTTTGGAGTGTGGTCAGTTATTGGGAGCTTTCGGTCAAGTTTTCGTTGGGAAGGCTGGAGTTAGACAAAGAGTGGCCAGCCCTATTAGAGCGGGAAAAAAAAGTGAATAGGATTCAAGATCTTCCACTCTACCAAAAACATTGTGAACCACATCTTAATTTACCGTGGCATCACAAAGATCCGTTTGACCGATTACTCATTTGCCAAGCCATGGTGGAAAATATGATTCTCATGACGAAGGATCGTCACATAAAAAAATATAAAGTCAAAACGGTATGGTAAGTTATTTTTGCGCGAACCCTTTCATCGTAGATAGGTCCATGAGAACGCTTCCCCGACTGATCGCATTTCTCTGCGTGTTCTTCCTTCTCAGCTCACACACCTCCGTCGTCCTTTCCAACGAGATTCCCTACGGTGAAGAAATGGCTCAGGATGTGTATTATCAGACCCCAGGGGTTCCTCAGGGTCTTGCTGCCGAGGATATCGAATCGGTGTATCCACAATGGGGTTTGGTGGATAATCGGATTGTAATTTGGATGGTCACTCAGCAGCATACCTATTTTGGTGGGTTTGTCTTAGCCTTGCCGTTGTTTGCCTTGTTGCTCGAGTTTCTCGCGCGTTCTCGTCGTGACCCCGAAGCCGTGAAGCACTTTGATGACTTGGCGCGGGATATCTTACGTGTCGGTGTAATTTCATTGTCAGTGACGGCCTTGTTGGGCAGTGTGATGCTGGTTGGATTTGTCACACTCTATCCCGGATTCATGAATTATATGGGTACCACGTTTAAGGACTTGATGCCAGCATATGCGACGGTGTTCCTTGGTGAATCCTCCCTCCTCCTGCTGTATTACTACAGTTGGGACAGAATGACTCAGGGTGGACGCAAATGGGTCCACATGTCGATTGGGGTGTTAGCCAATGCTATGGGCGTCCTCTTACTTCTGATGGCAAATGCCTGGGCCTCGTTTATGATGGCCCCAGCTGGAATCGATAACAGTGGCCGGTTCCTGGGGAATGTTTGGCATTTGTTGCATTCGCCGTTGTGGAACCCGTTGAATGCCCATCGGTTTCTAGCAGACATTATGTCGGGGGGCGCGGTTGTATGCGCCTATGCCGCCTATCGATTTTTTAGGACGCAATCGGTAACGGAACGTGCGTACTATGATTGGGTAGGCTATGTCTTTCTTTTTGTGATGGTGTGTGCCTTGCTTCCGATGCCCTTTGCCGGGTATTGGCTCATGCGGGCGGTGTTCGAGTTTCGGCAGGAGATGGGTGTGACCATGATGGGCGGATTGCTTTCTTGGCTCTTTGTGGTTCAGGCGATGACGATTGGAGGGCTGTTCCTTGGAATCAATTATTATATTTGGCAATCCATGGGGCGTTTGAGAGGTGGGGAACGGTTTGATCCGTATTTTAAGTTCATCGTGGGTGGCTTGATGATTTCGTTCCTTGTCTGGTTTACCCCTCATACGATTGCGATGACTCCGAGTGAAATGAAAGCCATGGGCGCGGCGCAACATCCGGTGATTGGTCAATTCGGAGTCATGTCGGCGAAGAATGGCGCTATCAATGTGATGATCTGTTTGACGACGTTGAGTTTTTTACTCTATCGCCGAGGAAATCGAATCATTACAGTGCCTTGGGCTACGGCGGGGAACATTGCGTTGGGTGTGTTGTTTGTTGTCGGTATTGCGAATATTGTGTGGGTGGCGATTTACGGATTTTATATTCCGGCGCATGTCCGTGTGGGGCTTTCGGTTCCGCAAGGAGCCACGACCGCCACGGTGTTAATTGCCGGGTTGCTGCTTAACCGGCTCATGCTTCGTGGGGCTCAGGTTCGTGGGCCTATTCAATGGGGAAAAATTTCTGTTCGTGGTATGATTTCGTTACTTGGGATAGCGGCCATGTTTACCTGGGTCATGGGGTTAATGGGGTATATTCGATCGGCTGGACGGTTGGGGTGGCATGTCAAGGATGTCATGGCTGATCTTTCTCCGTGGGCGTTTACGCCGCCGATAACCTTTGTGGCGAAAATGGTGACCATCAATATGGTGCTGTTTTGGGGGTCTGTGTTTGTGATGTTTTGGTTAGCCACGAAAGATCGACAAGTGGTGCGGACTAAAGAAACTTCGGTTGAAACGCAGGAGGTTTCACTGGTACAGAATTTTTCACGAGAGGAATCGGTGTGAACGATCAATTGTCAAAGGTGGGCATGGAAAAGCTGTTTTGCCTCATCTTGATCCTGGTGATCGGGGTCTTGTCTGCAGGGTCCGTTGTTCATGGAGCGGATGGCCATGGGCCGGCTCCCCATGTTGTAGTGTTGGAAGACTTTCAACATCCCGATGAAGATGCTTTCCCTCAGGGGTGGGAAGGATCGCGAAGCAAGGTCACAGCTAAAGAAGCCTATTCCATTCATAAGGAAGGTGAGACGGCATTTTTGAAAGGGAAAGGTGCGAACCAGCGCGTGTACACCAAGGACATTACCTGGGATCCAAAAACCCATCCCATTTTGAGGTGGCGGTGGCGCATACATTCGGTTCCTGAAAATACTGAGTTTATTGCTGCGGTGTTCGCCAATCTGGATTTAGACTATTTATTCATCCCGGTTTCCACGAAGTACGTGTGGAGTGGAACAAGAGAAAAAGGGGATGTGAAGGATGGGGGGATTTTTAGCGCGGCAGAAGTAGTCATTCGCTCAGGGAATGGACCGATCGGAGAATGGATTGAAGAGGAAGTCAATGCGTATCAGGATTTTAAAGACATCCACCACCATGAACCCGCTCCGCAAGCCTGGGGCATTTCCTTGCAAAGTGGTCCAGGCGTGGAAGTGGACTTTGGGTCGATTGAGATTAGCGAAAAATGATGCGGTACAAACAAGATGGTTAGATGGGAAACGAGAGGCAGCGTTCCTTTTTGCACCCCTTCAGCCTCACGTCTTCCGTTTCCCGATTGAATTCTGAAAGTTTTAGCCTAACCGGAGGCCTGTATCTCAAAAGAAAAAATTATTGATGTCGTACTCGGCCTCTGTGTCATGGGTACCGTCGGGGTGCTCATTGGTCTGGTGATGAGCGGGGTGTTTTTTTATGTCGCAATTGGCATTGGGTTGGCGTTAGGGTTTGGCATCGGCCTAATTGGCGGGCGACTGTTTTTTATTGGCATTCTAGTTGGTGCGGTGTTAGGCGGGGCGCTGGCGTGGCTATTGACCGGGTCTCACAATATTTCGATTGGTGCAGGAGCAGGTGCTGCTATGGGAGGCTTCCTGGGAACGTGGATCTCCATGCTTCTCGATATGTTTTTTCAGAAACGGGTCAAGGCTGTTCCGGTATCGGATCGTACGGCATCCTGACAAAACCGAAAGACAGACTTTTCTGATTCATTGGGGTAACGAAGCGAATAGACGTTGAGGGATTATGGCAAATCGTGGTGTTATGGAAAGTCGTGGTGTGCTGATTGGCTCTATCATATTTGTGTTTGGCTCGTTTATCCTGCTGATGGGCCTGTTAGTCTATGAATCATATAAGGGTAAGGCCGAGCGGGAACGACTTCTCGCGTTATCGCACAAAGCCAAGCCACGGGTAATTGAGCCGGTGAAAGTCCAAGATTTTTCAATGTATCGTACCGTGATGGGGGATGAGGGACGTGAAATGGTCGAAATCCCCGAAGGGCCATTTACAATGGGTTATGATCAAGGGAATCCTGATGAAGCTCCCGCCCATCCTGTGTATCTTCAGGCCTTCTTTATTGATCTGAAGGAAGTGACGCAGTCGGAGTACGATCGTTTTGTCAAAATGACGAAGCGAGAGGAGCCCAAGGTTCCGGTCTTCGAAGAAGATATTTCAAAACTCACTGATCCGGATTTTCCTGTAGTGGGCGTTGGTTGGAATGATGGGTTTGGCTATTGCCGGTGGGCGGGAAAGCGGTTGCCAACCGAAGCCGAATGGGAGAAAGCCGCTCGAGGTGAAGGGCGTCGTATGTATCCGTGGGGTAATGAGTTTAGTTATACGTTTTCCAATGTCGATGGGGATGATGATGGCTTTCCGTATCTCGCGCCTGTTGGATCGTATGAAGTCGGGCGCAGCCCCTATGGGGTATATGATATGACCGGAAATGTGGCGGAATGGGTCGCGGATTCTTACCATCCAAAATATTATCAAAACACACCATTTCGCGACCCTCCGGGGCCGGAGGCCTCAGAGTTTAAAGTGATTCGAGGTGGCACATGGCGTGACTCGAAATTAAACGCACGAGTCACCAAGCGGTTTTCTGCCAAAATGTGGCGAACTGATGCCACCATGGGTTTCCGTTGCGCTCTTGATGCCGATGCCTACGAGCAGCCGGCATTATAGGTGGAGTTCCCTGAAACTTAGCGATTTTCAATCGCTGTGTAGAACGTAGCGTCTTTCTGTAACTGTAACATCTCACTCGCCTGCGCGTTGAAGCGCTTCAGCGCGTAAACGCGAAGCCGCTTCGGCGAAGCCCGGTGAGATCGTGAAGCTACAGGAGATGAGGCAACGGCCAAGGTTCTTTTATCATATTTTTGGTGGCCCAAAGAGCCAGGGGACCTGTTTTTACGATGGATGGTCGATTAAAGCTTATTCTGGCTGCCGTGATCTTGTTCATGGTGGGCATGCCGATTTCAGGAATCTTGCGAGGAACCAATCCTCCACCTCCTGATCCGGATCTTGCCAAGATGGCCAAACCTCTTCAGTCTACCCAATCTTCTTCCTCTTCTGACTTCCCTGAACCGATTATTAAAGAAGAAATGGTGTTTATTCCTCCTGGAGAGTTTATCCAGGGAACCATGCAAGGTGGATTTAATGAGCGTCCGGAGCGAATCGTGCCATTGGAGGGTTTTTGGATTGGCCGGCATGAAGTGACGAATCACCATTATTTTGAATTTGTTGAGCAAACGGGGCATCGTAACCCTAGTCCTCCGTCGCGATATGCCAAGCGTTTGGATCAGCTCCGTGGCCCCAATCAACCCGTGGCCTATGTGTCCTGGTATGATGCGGATGCCTATTGTCAGTGGAAAGGCAGGCGATTGCCCACAGAGGCGGAATGGGAAAAAGCCATGCGGGGGATAGATGGCCGGCTTTGGCCATGGGGAAACTCTCCAAGAATTTTCAAGGCGAACCTGGGTGGTGTGGAAGATGGGTTTGAGGCCACCGCGCCGGTGGGTTCTTTCCCTTTGGACCGAAGCCCTTTTGGAATCTATGATGGGTATGGAAATATGATGGAGTGGGTCAGCAATTGGTATGAGGAGCAAGTCGCGCTACCGAATGAACCTCGTGAAACCAATTTTGCCAATCGTGGAGGATATAAAACTCTTCGCGGAGCAGGGTATACCAGCCACGGAATCGATTTACGAATCACCGGAAGGAGCTTTATGGTGCCAAACTTCCGTGATGAGACGATTGGCTTCAGATGCGCGGCATCAGAAGTAGGTAAAAAACCTGATAATGTCGGGTTCAAAGATTCTAAAGCGTAAACGCGAGATTAGAGGAAATCGAAGTAGTACAGAATCAAAAACACAGCCAAAAGAATATTGACAACCATCCCAGCCAGCACTATAATGTCGAACAATTTCGCATCATTTCGCATTCATTTGACCTCATCAATAAAAGTGCACGATAAAAGTGCACGATGAGTATCATATCGTTGAGAAAAGTGTCAAGAGTGTAATTATTTAAGGTTAACTATTTAAGTATTAGGGGTAAACTATGGCGCGAACTGATCCCATTGAAATTAAGGTCGGCAAGGGGATATTCTATGTGACCCTTGCTGTAAGTCTGTATTTCTTTTATTGGTTTGCCGGCATTCAATGCCCTTGTTGATTTCGGAACTGAATAGTCTTTAAGGAGGAGTTGGCATGCAAAAGCTTCTGTATGTAGGTATTTCGTTGGTCATTTCTGTAGCGTATTTTCAGTTCCTCGATTGGTTTTTAATGGACATGCAGGGATTAGATTACTTCTATATTCTTCGCTAAGTGATTGGGTGAAATGAATTGAATAGTATTGAAAATTTAACACATACTTTGTCTCTTTGAATAGGTTCAAAGGAAAAAGGAGGTTGGTCATGGGTCGCCTCAATTCTGGACAAGTCAGGAAGAAAATCCTGGCGTTTACAGGTCTTTTTGCAATGGGAGGAATGTTGGTCCTCCCTATTTTTATGGCGCTTCCGGCCTTGGCTGGAGGGGCCCCTGCAGGTGGTGGTCCTCCTGCTGACGTCTTGGTTGCGCAGGAGGCTGAAGGGGTGGCCGAGGGAGAGCCCGTTGAATTTGGTCGAGATATTTATTACAAGATTGAAGGCCCTGTAAGTGGTGCGCCTGCTCCAAGAACGAAGGATACTACGGAATTTTATCCTCGGTACAATTTTGAAAGTCGGGTACTAATCTGGGTGGCAAACCAGCAGCACCTCTACTATGGAAGTTTTGTGTTGGCCGTTCCTATTTTTTGTATGTGTGTAGAATTAGCCGGGATGGTCTCAAAGGATAAGGCCATGGCAAAGAAATATGACCAGTTGGCCCATGACTTTATTAAAATCAGCCTTACGGCTTACTCCCTGACCGCTATTCTCGGTGGTATTCTCATTTTTACCTACCTGACATTGTATCCAGCGTTTTTCGGGTACCTTTCGAGTATTTTTCGTCCTGTCATGCATGTCTATGCATTTATGTTTGTGGCGGAGAGCGGGGTCCTCTACATTTATTACTATGGATGGGACAAGATGACGGAAGGTATCATGAAATGGATACATCTCAGTATCTGTGTGGTCTTGAATGTGATCGGGACGCTGTTGATGTTCCTGGCCAATTCCTGGATTGCCTTCATGATGTCCCCGGCTGGTATTGACGAACAGGGGCGATATCTTGGGAATATTTGGAACGTCATCCATTCTGCGCTCTGGAATCCTCTGAATGTGCATAGGTTGCTAGGAAATATGGCATTTGGTGGTGGCGTGGTGGCTGCCTATGCGGCCTACCGATTTTTATCGGCCAGAACCGACGAAGAGCGAGCCCATTATGATTGGATGGGTTATATCGCCATGTCGTTGGGTGTCGCATTTTTAATTCCATTGCCGTTTGCCGGTTATTGGCTGATGCGGGAAGTGTATGCCTATAGGCAACAAATGGGTATTACATTAATGGGTGGGTTGTTGGCTTGGCTGTTTATTATCCAGGCTACCATGATTGGCATTCTTTTTCTCACAACCAACTATTATCTCTGGCAGGCGTTGGGAAGGATGGATGGAGGGGAGAGGTTCCAGAAGTATATTAAATACTTCGTATTCATTCTTGTCGTCGGGCTCCTAGTCTTCATTACGCCACATACCATTGTGATGTCGCCGGCTGAATTGAAAGCCATGGGTGGTCAGCAACACCCGGTGCTGGGTAACTTTGGCGTGATGTCGGCCAAGAATGGAGGCATTAATGCGATTATCATGACGACGATCGCGAGTTTTATATGGTACCAGAGAGGGAATAAGATGCCCGCTGTTAAGTGGGCGAGTTTTGGAAACATATTTTTAATAACATTTTTTGTGGTGGCGCATGTCAATAATATATGGGTGGCCAGTTACGGCTATTTCATACCTGCAAATGTTCGAATAGGACTGTCGGTCCCGCAAGTAGCGGGAACGTTGTCCTGTCTGTTTATAGGAACGACGATCAATCTCATCATGTTGAAGGGGGCAAAGGAAATTGGGCCTATTCGGTATGGAAAAATTTCCGCCAGGTCCCAATACGCCCTTATCATGTTGGCAACCGCCTTTACGTGGATGATGGGGTTGATGGGGTACATCCGGTCCTCCGTGAGGCTGTTCTGGCATGTCAATGAAGTCATGCGAGATAATTCGCCCTGGGCATATACCCACACAATCGGATTTGCTGCGAACGTCATTTCATTCAATGTGTTGTTTTTCTGGGTTACAATTATGTTTGTCTTCTGGCTTGGGACTCTTGGTATGAAAAAGGCGACTGTCCCAGCAACAGAGCCAGCACCTGCCATTCCTTCACCGCAACCGGCTGGGGGGAAATGAATGGAAAGAATATAAAATTCTTTTAACGAAATAGTAAACCCTAAGGAAGTTGGCTCTCATGTACACCATGGGGGGCACTATGGATGGAGGGAGCTAAGGTGGTTGAATTAATAGCAGAGGCACTCGCATTTGGTTGGCCGTTATTAGTCTTGATTGTGGCAGTTTTCCTATTTAAACAATCAAAGGTTTCAGGCCCTGCTGAAAAAAAGAATATGATGTTCAATACCATGATCGGGCTATTGGCCGCGGTTTTGTTATTGATTGCTATCGTCAATTATAAGGGCAACTTTGGGACCAATGATGGGCAACTACCTATTTCGTTGGTCATGATAACCACCCTAACGTTTCTCATGGGTGTGTATTTCAAGAATGTCAGTGCGTTAATGAGAATTGCCGGTTTCATGTTTTTTGTGGCGGCAGCACTATCTGGGTATGGGAATTGGCTTCCTCAAGTAGAGGGTGGGTTTCCTCCTCCGGAAGTAAAGCTGGATTTCCAAAGTATGAGCAAACAGCAACTCGGTGATGAAGGTGAAAAAATAATTTTTGGTGGTCTTGGACAAAGTAAAGTTCAGGGCGCTATAGGAAAAGGGCAATGTCCCCTATGTCATGGTTTCAATAAAGGGTTTTTAAGTGAGCGGGCCCCGAACCTTTGGAATATTCCTGCACGAGCAGAAGAGCGTTTGAAACATGAAAAATATTATATGAACGATCCGGCGTCTCGTGATACGGCGCAAAAGGAGGCGTTTGATGGATCGGGAACAGCCACCACCGCTCAGGAATATATAGCTGAATCAC
>JADFRB010000001.1:0-3040 GCA_022561525.1 Nitrospinota bacterium | reverse complement strand
GGAGCATTCATTGATATCTGTAAAGCACGAGCACCAAGAATCCGCGCCTTCTCATATTTCGTAAATTTTTGTTCTTGTTCCATTTATGTCCTCTTTGCTGGTTTTGGGGTAAAAGGAACAAATGATACTGAAAGTCCCATGCCCAGAATTCATAAGCCGCCGATATCTCTTACTATTGGAGAGTTGGCAGCCGTGGATACCTGGTTATATGTGCGGGAGGGGAAGGAAGCTCCCGCCTACGATGAAATTCAAGCTTCCTATGAAAAATTTATTCTTGAGAAAGATAGAGCCAAAGCCAGTACTGACGAAGGGCCAGCCGGGGGAGTACTTGCAACAGGCGAAGAGCCAATTACGGATCTTTTCATGAAAGCAGGTTGTCCGGCTTGCCATACTATTCCTGGAATTAAAGATGCAGTTGGGAAATTGGGTCCCTTGTTGATGGAAGGGACTAATGCGCCTAAGAGAATGAAGGATCCAGATTACCAGGGAAAAGCAGAGTCAACACGGGAATATATCACGGAGTCCATTTTAAATCCCAGTGCCTATGTGGTGAAAGATTTTCCTGACAACCAAATGCCCAAGGATTTTGGTCTGAAGTTAAGCGCCGGGGCTGTGAATAAAATTGTTGATTATTTGTCGCAAGTGAAAGAGGGTCAAGAACCTCCGGCGCTTGCTGACTTTGAATAGAAATTCTATCTATACCGTTCTGTATTATTAAAACAGGAGCATAGAACGATGACCTGGTTAAAGCTAGTTGAAGGCTACATGCCGATGCAGATGATTATGGAGCTGACCGGTGCGATCTTATTGTTTTGCGTGGTCAATTGGTCGCTCAATCGCGCCGGGATGGCGATTCCCAAGTTTTGGGCGGGGATTGGGGTCTTGGTTTTTATCTGGATGTATTTAACATATCGGATTTATCCTCCTATTCCGTTCAGTGTGAGGGCCATTTACATTACGGTGACCGGATGCGGGATCTTTATGTGGGTCTCTGGTTCCGAGAGGGAGTGGCTAGAATTTAAACGTCCCATTTTTAATGTCCTTGATGGAGTTTCCGGATTTCACAAAGGCCTTCGAGTTGTGGCTTTAATCTTCATCCCACTTGGTTTGTGGGGTTTTGCCTATAGTTCACTTTTGCCAAGCTTTGAGGAGCCGATTGAATTGCGGACTGTGCATCCTGCGCCTCCGGCCACCACGAAAGTCCATGGAAAAACGTTTGTGCTTCAAACAGCCGCCAATCCCTACAGGGTTAATGCCGAAGGCAAATATGATCAGGAATATGGCAACGAACGGATCGTGGACCAAAGCATGGGCCGGTTAATGAAAGATGTGAACGATCCTAATTTCAATCCCTGGGACCCCAATGCCGAAGGCTATACCAAATACGTTCGTGAAGGGGGAGAGATCTTCTTTCAAAATTGTCATTTCTGTCATGGTGACAACTTAAACGGACGCGGGCTCAGGGCCTTTGCCTTTAACCCGATTCCAGCAAACTTTACGGACTCGGGAACCATTGCCCAGTTGCAAGAGACTTTCGTATTCTGGCGTGTGGCAAAAGGTGGGATCGGATTACCCGGCGAAGCTTTTCCGTGGGCATCGGTGATGCCCCCCTGGGAACAACATCTCACCGTGGATGAGATCTGGAAAGTCGTGATGTTCGAATACTGGCACACGGGTTATTACCCGAGAACCTGGGATTAAACGGCTTTTTTGATAAGCTAACCGCCCTTGTTGACGACTGGCAACATAAAGAGGAAAACAATGAACAGGAACACAAGATTGGCTGAGAACACACCAAGTCGTATAGCACTGACAGTAGGTATCAGTTTGCTTTTTGGGTTAGGACTTCCGCTTACTACCTTGGCCCAAGAAGATATGGAAGAACTCCCTGAAGGGTTTGTCAGGCAAAGTGCATCGCCCCTACCTGAGGCAGAACAAATAGAAGCAGGGAAGAGGGTGTATTTCACCAAATGTGTGTGGTGTCATGGTGTGGAGGGGACAGGTGATGGACCGGGTGCGGTGCGGCTGTGGCCCCGTCCACGGAACTTCGAGTCTGGAACATTTAAAATTCGGCATACCGCGAGCGGTCAGTTGCCGCTGATTAACGTCGATTTACTTCAAACGGTCACGCATGGGCTCCCAGGTTCGGCCATGCCATCCTGGGAAGGTATTCTCACAGAGCAACAACGAAAAGACGTGTTGGCCTTTGTCACAACGCAGTTGGTTAAAGATCGGGAGTGGCAAGACACCGAGTTCGAAGATTTTTTTGTTTTGGAACTCGATAAGTTACAACCAATTGCCAATAGCCCTGAATCCATCAAACGTGGCTCCGAGCTTGTGGTGGAGATGAAGTGTATTGAATGTCATGGGCTCGAAGGGCGAGGTGATGGGAATGCCTTTAACCTCAAAGATGACTGGGGTTTTTCGATTCAACCGGCAGATTGGCACAAATGCTGGAATTTCAGAGGCAGTCGGCAGGATGCCTACAACGTCAAGAATATCTTCCGCACGTTTTCCACGGGGATTAATGGCACACCGATGCCGTCCTTTGCCGATACTACGAGCATAGAAGATCGGTGGCATATTGCCAACTACGTACAGTCCCTGTGTGAACGAATGGGCGAAGTGGTTGTGGCCGGTGGGGAAGTCAGCGATGAAATTGCTACTACCCTAAGCACGGCGGTGCCCCTGCCCATTGACCCCTTAACAGATAAGCCCAAGGGTACTTTCGTCATTCCCTCAAAATTTATTGAAGGGGATCTTCCAACGGATGAAAATGGTGAAGCGTGGAAAACAGCCCCTCGAAAATGGGTTGCCTTAGGCGGCCAAATCACCCACAAACCCAGGAATTTCGTGAATCGGATTGATGATGTTTGGGTACAGTCGGTTTATAATAAGGATCATATTCTGTTTATGTTCAAGTGGAATGACCGTACCAAGAGTATTCAGGAAGGCGATGTGGATTGGGATCCGGACGAAGTAAACCTTGAAGACTATGGAATAGAAGAACAACAACCTCATGGGTCGTTGTTCAGTGAGG
>JADFRB010000185.1 GCA_022561525.1 Nitrospinota bacterium | reverse complement strand
CCTCCACGATACCTTCCACCCAGTCCCCGGTGCCGGCCCCTCCCTAGCTGATGTCGCCCTCATCGGGGAAGCACCAGCCGAGACGGAGCGCCGCACCGGGATACCCTGGTCAGGACAAGCAGGTAGGTTACTGGAATGGAGGAAAATACCGCACAATGCTGTCTTACTTTTAATGTGGCTAATAGGCAGAGAGGACTGTGTAAAAGCTGTCCAAGCAACTGATACTGAAAGGATCCGCCACAGGATTGCATAGCGCATTGGTTTTCCTATCAAACACTAGCTGTCTCCATTCCTTTCGACCACCACACAAAGCGTATTGCCTAAGGGATAAATCCACTTGGTGATTTTATTCCACAACTTCATGCGCATGGAATAAAAGGAAAAATTGAAATTCTCGTTCTGTGCATGAGTGATTTGCTTGTAAGTATGATTAATAGTCAGAAACCCACAATGTTGGAGTAAGTGGAGAAGTTCGGCCATTGAGAAAACCCGAAAATGTCCGGCATGCCCTATTCTTTCTTCTGCCGCCAAAGCATCAAACGGCATCTCTAAAGTATCATACTTAGCCTGTCCTGTCATAAAACTAATTCGATTTCTCAGTGAAAGTAAGTTAGGAGTTGTCAATAGGAGGCGACCTTCTGGTTTTAATATCCGGCGCAATTCTCTTAACACTTTCAGTGGAGCTACCCTAAGATGTTCAAGAACTTCGGTAAATACAATAAACTTAACCGAGGAATCTTCTAGAGGAATTGGTTCATGCTCTAGGTCACATTGAAGTGTTTCTATCCCATACTGACGGCACTTCTCAGTCAAAGGCACGGTCCCACTCAGAACCCACTTGCCAGTCGCTTCATCATACACTTTAGCAGTGGGTCTTCTGAGATCTTTGTCAATAAGGAGTACATCAAACTTGAGTTCCGCTAACGCACATGAAAAATCCCCTGGCCATCCGCCGACATCAACGATTTTCCCGCCTCTATAAAAGGATCTAAGAAGACTGTAGGTTTCTACAAACCGTTGATGGGTCCCAAAATATCCGTCATTAGGCCACTTTTTTCTATAAGTGCTAAGGGCCTCAATAAATTGTGCTTCTGTCGGAATCTCCATAAGATATCCCTTGCTGGCAGCTTTTGAAAACACGAAGTCAAGACATAAGACTGGCGTAAATTCGTTTCGGAGGTTGGAGCATTTTCACAATCGGTTTCCTTTCCTCGTAGGCTACGTGCCTCGCCCAGCCGCTCATACAATCCGGCTCCCCCTCGAAGGCCTTTGTACGCACGGGGAGCAGCAACTCAGACCAGCCGCTCGTGCTTTGGTTTCACCAGGTTCAACAGCACCAACGGCGAAAAGGAATTTTCATTGGACCCTGGAATCGCAAAAGGATATAGGCTTCCCCATCAAAAACAGAAAACCCATCAAGGTCAATTAAGTGTAAGGAACTCCTATCAGAATAAAGTTCGGGGCACCCGTTTGCTCTTCATCAAACCATGAGAACAGCTTCGGTCTGCGGTTTCGGACCTCAATGTTCAAAGCCATTCGATTCAATCCAGTCGGGACCGTCAGCATAGCCCAGTAAAACTAGAAGACCCTGCGCCGTACCTCTGAACAGTCCACGAACGTCTACTGGCAGATCTTCTTTCCACCGCCCCACGGCTGAATTGTTAATAGGTTTGCTAACTTCTGGGTGTGTATCTACCTTAGTAAGTTGAGACGTTTCAAGAATCTTGGATTCCCAGGGTTCGTCAAGCCAGCCAAACAGCGCTTTCAAAGTCTCCTCGGGTTTGAGGACTAAATCCTCGTACTTCACTTCATAGTATCGCTTGTCGCTCCTCCACCCTATCCCCATATGTACACGTGAACACCATCGATCAATACATGTTTCCCAAGGCACCTCTGTTCCATCTCTATGCGCGACACCTTTTTTGAATGTAGGCGTATGGGTGTGTAAAGAGCACACCACATCACGTCCATCACGGATGGCGTGCACGAACTTGGCCCTCGGGAAACGCCGGAATATGCCTGAGATCACCCTCATGTTAATGGGGGACTTGTCACCCCAATGCAACTTACCAGCGCTGACCATCAAGTCAGTCAGTATTCGCTTGGTGAACACAGCGGAGCAGTGACTTCTCTGGTAGAGCCGTTTCACTTTCTCCAAGGACATACCGGTGCGTCGGGAGATGTGAGGGAGATCCATGTTTCCGGCGAAGAGAGCGGTCTCCAGCCCGAGGAACAGCCGTGAATGAGCGTTCAAGATTGCGTAGAGGAGGGTCGTCCCACTTCGGCTACATCCACCGATTACGATGGGGCTGTCGGGAGTCGGAGACGACAGGGAATACCAACCCCACTTCAAACGTCCAAGAGTCAAAGCATTGATCAGTTTCGAGATCATCAGAATAACTCCACAATAAAAGGAATTCAGATTAATTAGACTTTTCTCGGCATTGATATACATTCTGGAGTCAGATGCCCCCTCTGCCCCAGCCTCAAAATGAATCTTTTTTCTGAACTAACACCTTCTTTGAAATAAAGAAGCCGCCGTCGAAAGGGCAGGGACCTTCCCTAACCTGGGCAAGGCAGCAGGTCTCGGAGTGAGCCGAAGGGCCCCGGCACCCAGGAGTGTGACATAGTACGGAACTTCAAGCCCTTCCATGGTGACAAATTGAGCAGCGATGATAAAACCCACAAGACCAGCAATAACCATCCGACCCACATTTTGGATCCAAGGATCATGTACTTTGACTTTCCCTCGGACGATCGGCCAAAGTTTCCCCAGACACAGGGCATAAAATGCCCCCAAAAGAGCCATTCCGGGGAATCCCATTTCGGCCCCAGTCTGCAACCAGGTGCTATGGACCTCTTTTCCTTCCACCCAGCCATACTTCGAGGCTACTCGAGGCCAGCGGTCGGGGCCTACACCCAATAGAGGATGCTCCTTCATAACATCCCAGGCGTGTCCCCAAAGGTCCAGCCGGGATTGTGCTGATACGTCCCGCTCTTGGCCAGACTCAAAAATGGTCATAAATCGGTCAGATACCTGTGGACCGGCAAGCCGAAGCGCGATAAGAATGACTACGACGAGGGCCAATATCTGTTTGGGCTGTTTTGAAGGAAGCAGGAAAAAAGAAACAAAACCAGTTATGACCAAGGCCAGCATTCCTCCACGCGAGAAAGCCAACAAGACGGTATGAATCATTAATAGTGCGGCCACCCACGCAACCCCCCGGAGCCACACACGGCTCTCTGAGACTCCGAGAAAAAAGGCCACCCCAACCCCGACCGCCATGCCAATGGCCACACCGTTATTTCCCATTCCTCCATGACCCAACTCATAAATTCGGTTGAACCCTTGATAATAGCTCAGATTCATCTCATAGGCGACAAAGCCCAGACTAAGCACAAGAACCCAGGCTAATTTTTTAAGCTTCTCCCCGGAATCAATGAGAGTCATGCCTACAACAAATGGGATGAGGATCTTTGCCGTATTTTCAACAAACCGCCAAGCGACCGGGTCATTGGGAGCATTTACCGCACTGACAATGGACCACAACCAATATGCCACAAAGGCGAACACAATCGCCCGTCCCCGTCCAAAGTTCCACCCTCCGAAACCTTTGAACACCCATCCGATTAACAGAGCAATGGCCACAATCCGGCTATAATGGCCATCAGGGTCAAGCCCATACCCCCACAGACTCACTGGCGAAATAATGGCGAAGCAGACATAAATCAGGAGCCCAACGAAGGGATTAAACAGGGACACTACTGCCCCGCCATACGTCAGTCCATATGTGAAAATTACCCCTAGCGACATAAATCAAGCCCAACAAAAGGATTAAACAGGGACACTAATGCCCCGCCATACGTTAGTCCATTTGAAATTGAAACCGATTCTCTTGCATTTGAAAATAAAAAGCAGCGAGTTTTAAAAAAATTGGCTCCCAGCTTTGACTTTTATAAAGTTGGTGTGACTGAGTTACCATGCGCTCTCTCCTGCTGTAAAACCCTCAGCAGGGGGAAAATTTTGTTTTGTCCACGCTGGCGAAGAGACAACAGACCTGATTTAAATTGTCAGCTTAATGCCCGTTAACCTGGTTTTTTGCCGTTCCCATACGATTGGGATGCCTTACCATAAACTTTCCGATTGCTAAAAAATCAAGGTTGCCTTGGAGAAAAGCCCGAATGGCATCCCCAGGCGAATTCACAATTGGTTCCTCATGCATGTTAAAGCTTGTATTAATGATGGAGGGGATCCCACTCAGCTTAAAATATTCCTGTAAAACCTGATAATAACTTGAACTTGTCTCCCTCCGGACCAATTGGGGGCGAGCCGTTCCATCTACATGTACCGCGGCCGGGCAGGTTTCCTTCATAAAATCGGTACAGTTAAAGGTAATGGTCATAAATTGAGCAGCCCCTTCGGCCCCATCGATGTTCCGATAACAACGATGCCGTTCTTCAAACAGAGTGGCCGGCGCAAACGGCATGAACTCAGTGCGGCCTAACCGTTGGTTAAGCCATTGATTCACCTCAGGCTCTGAAGCATGGTACAAAATGGAGCGGTTCCCTAATGCACGTGGTCCATACTCCATCCGGCCGTTAAACCGCGCCACGACGTTACCCTCATGAATCAGCTTGGCGATAAGAGGCTCGATGGATTCATATCGTTCGAAAAGCAGTCCTGCGCTGTTCAACGCCGAGAGTATTTCCTCCTCAGAGTAGTCCGGTCCAAAATACACCGTTTGGTAAGGGTCCCGTTTGCCCAAGTATTTCCGACTCGCCAGAAAAGCTGCCCCGGTTCCACACCCTCCGTCACCCATATTGGGGTAAATAAAAATGCGAGTAACCCCAGGAATCTCAAAAATCCGTTGGTTTACCTTAACATTCGCAATGACACCTCCAGCCAGGACAACCGTATCAATACCCGTCTGTTGGACATAATGTTGAACATAGTTTACCGCAACCGATTCCAAAACGGCCTGGTATGCTGCGGCAACATCGATTTTGGGAAACAAAGTCGACAAAAACCGAGAAAAGTAAATATTATTGCTTTCGATAATTCTGAAATTCCCGGGCTCCTGATAAAACCTGCTGAAAACTAAATCCATGAGGATTTTGGGTT
>JADFRB010000184.1 GCA_022561525.1 Nitrospinota bacterium | reverse complement strand
GCCCCGTCGGCCATGGAGAGCACCCGCTCGACTTCCCCGCCGAAGTCCGCGTGGCCGGGCGTGTCGATGATGTTGATCTTCACGTTTTTATAGGTCAGGGCAATGTTCTTCGCCAGAATGGTGATGCCGCGTTCTCGTTCCAGTTCGTTGGAATCGAGAATACACTCGCCCACAAGCTGCGAGGGTCGAAACTGCCCGCTCTGTCTGAGCAGGGCGTCGACGAGCGTCGTTTTGCCGTGATCGACATGGGCGATGATGGCAATGTTCCGAACGTCTTTACGTCGTATTTGATTGGGCATAGTCGTAAGTCTCGCTGGTGCATGCGTTTGCTGATTGGCATGCACGGCAATTCCTCTGTGCGTAATCTGCTCTCGGAACTGAAAGGTGATGCTTCAGCTAAAGATACCGACAGGAACTGCTGGAAGAAGGCGTGTTCCTAACGAGAGGCCAGTCGAGTGTTCAAACTACTCTATAGAACTTCAGATTGCAACTGAGTTTCTCTCCAAAGAGATTGTGGTCATTGTGTGAAGAAGCTTGTCGAGAAATCGGCATGTTGCTTGGGAGCAGATATCTCACTTTTCCGTGGTGTTCAGAAGGATTCATCCTTATATTGAGCCATGGGCGAGCGATATCTGAGGGAAGGTGTTGAATGTAACGGATGAAGAGAATGCCAAGAATTTCAGTCCCCGCCTTCGAAGGCATCTTCATCAAATTCTGGCATGAGTGCTTCCTGCTTACCAAGGCCACCCCGAAACGATTCTTGAATATTCATGACTTGATTGGCTGTCACCGATCCTTCCAACGACTCTCCGAATTGGTTGAGGAATTGATTGCAGAGTTCCAGCCCTCTCTGGAAATGGCGCGGGATGGTTTCCTCGGTCACCTGTTGCCAGGTGATATAAATGAGAAACTCTTGAAATCCTTGAGCGTGGGGGAGCTGCTCGCCAATCTTTTGAAGTCGTTCATATGCCTGTTTCGCTTCAGGTCCTGCATCCGACGAAAAGGTGTCTTCGTCCTCAGCGATTTGGTCTGCCAATTCACCTAAATCATCGGTTTCTTGGGCTCGGTGAAATGCTTGTTGTGCTGCGATGGCAGGATCAAAGTTCATGGTTCCTCTTTGGGGAATGTTGAAAAAAGTCGCCAGCGGCGTTCTCGCCCTTCTGCCGTGCTCACGTACTATGAGTACGCTCCGCTCGTCAAAATGGCTGCGGCCTTGCTGGACGAACTTTTTTGAACATTCCCCCCCCACTGACGATGCGTGGCTCATCTGGGGCTTTTATTGGCTGTTGGAGTGAAACATTCAACAGGCCCCTTTGTTAAATTTCCAGAAAGTAATAAATTCTAATTCCAGATTGACTGTACCATCTTGCTCAATGGTTCTGCTATAGCCTATACACCGTGTACGTAAAAGGAGGGGATTCGTGTCTGCGCTCATTCATTGTCAACAGATTTCCAAGGCCTTTGGTGTCAAGCAATTATTTGCCAATCTTACCCTTGGCGTGGATGAGAAGGATCGTCTTGGAATTGTGGGTCCCAATGGGGCAGGCAAGTCCACGCTCCTGAAGATCCTGGCTGGGTTGGAAAAAGTTGATGCAGGGGAGGTGACTCGCCGTCAGCATCTTCGAGTGGCCTATGTTGCGCAAGAAGAAGAGTTTCCAGCTCAGGCAACAGTGGCTGAAGTGCTTGAACATGCTGGTGAGGCAGCAGGCTTGCCGCCAGACGAATGTCTGGTTCGCACCCAAGAAGTGTTAGGACGGACAGGGTTTGAGCATGGTGGAGTGCTTGTGGGACCGCTTTCTGGCGGGTGGAAAAAACGCCTGGCGATTGCCTGTGGTTGGGTACAATCGCCGGATATGATGTTGTTGGATGAACCCACGAATCATCTTGATTTCGATGGGTTGGCGTGGCTTGAATCACTCATGGCCCAAAGCCCATGGCCCTGGGTCATGGTGAGCCACGATCGGTGGTTGTTGGATCACGCGACGAATACAATTGGCGAACTCAATAGTCGATACCCTGAAGGGATGCTCCTCATACAAGGATCATACCGTGAGTTCCTGGATCAGCGTGAGGCGTATCATGAGACCCAGGCACAGCAAGCTCAGGCCTTGGCGGGAAAAGTTCGACGAGAAGAAGAGTGGCTTCGGCGCGGACCCAAGGCGAGAACCACCAAGGCGAAGTATCGTGTGGATACGGCCCATGCCTTGCAAGCAGAACTGGCGGAGACCAAGGCTCGATTGCGGCAAGAAAACATCAACATTAACTTTGCCGGCTCGGGGAGGAAAACCAAACGGTTGATTGCCGCGGAGCATCTTTCCAAGGCCTTTGGTTCAATCAAGCTCTTTCAAGATTTTGAGTTGATCCTGTCCCCTGGAATGGCCGTGGGTATTTTAGGGTGCAATGGGTCTGGCAAGTCCACGCTTCTCAAGCTGTTGGCGAAGACGATCGAACCTGATCAAGGAACTGTCAGTCATGCCGATGCGTTACACGTGGTGTATTTTGATCAGCATCGTGAACAACTCAATCCTCAAGACACGCTACGAAAGACCTTATCGGATACAGGGCATACCGTCACCTATCGAGATCGCACCATCCATCTCGCGGCATGGGCCAAACGCTTTCGCTTTCAGCCAGAGCAATTAGATTTGCCTGTGGAACTTCTCTCGGGAGGGGAAAAGGCCAAGGCGTTGATCGCTCGGCTGATGTTGCAACCTGCGGATGTTTTGATTGTCGATGAGCCAACCAATGATTTAGATATTCCGACGCGTGAAGTGTTAGAGGAAAGTTTGCTAGAATTTTCAGGTGCCCTGGTCTTAGTCACTCACGATCGGTATATGTTGACTCGCCTATGCACGCAATTTGTGGGATTGGATGGATACGGGGCACATGGGACGTTCGCCGATTATCAGCAATGGGAAGCATGGCTTCGGCGACAGTTGAAACATCGAGAAGAACAGGGGGAACACAATCGTTTGCCGAATGTCCGATCAAAGGGATCGTCGACCAAAAAGCTGACGTATCGTGAGCAAAAAGAATACGATTCCTTCGAAGCCAAGATTCTCAAAGCCGAGTCTGCCGTAGAACGGTGCCAAGCAACAGTTGCAGATCCGACCGTGGTTTCGGATCATATCCAGCTACAAGATGCGTATGAAGCCTTGCAGTTGGCTGAACGCCAAGTTGCGAAACTGTATGAACGGTGGAGTGAATTGGAAGCTAAACAGCAGAGTGGCCAAGGATAAGTTGTTACATCTTCTAATCTTTTTGTTGGCAATTTGATGATTCCGCACTTGAAGTAAAAATAAATTTCAGATTGTTGTCTGTGTGGTATAGTGCGTTCATGAATCGATTCCCATTAGGTATTTTGCTTCTATGTCTTGCTCTCGGCTCGGGTTGCGCCGTCGGACCAAGCCCCATTCCGGAGGCGCTCCTGTCGCAAATAGACAAGAGCGTGTCATTTGCGCAACTCCTTGAAAACCCTGACGCGCACGTGGGGAAAGTCGTGGTGTTAGGGGGGCAAGTGCTTCAAGCTACACGGCTTGCGGATGCGACACGCATTGAGGTGTTGCAGCTACCGTTGGGAGATTCGGAAAAGCCGGTTTCCCAGCGCACGTCTTCTCAAGGGCGATTTCTTGCCTTTGAAAAAACATTTCTTGATCCAGCCACCTTGTCAGACCAGCCTCAAGTCACCATTGTTGGCGAAGTGACGGGCCTCGCGACCGCCAGCCTCGATGAGACGGAATACCGCTATCCCACCATTGCCATCAAACACATGCACGTCTGGGATACTCACGCTCAGGACCAACAACAAGGTTTCGGAGTTGGCTTGGGTATTGGCGGTGGAGGCTTCGGCGGAGGGATTGGAATCGGCACCGGATTCTAACCGCGCGAGCGTCAAAGCGTTCCGTTAACTCTCCAGACCTTTAGATTTATTTTCCCTCTTGTCCCCTTCATCCCAACCTTCTTACATTATTGTTCCGCCGGTGATGGTGAAAGTTTACTGACATCGAGTAGGACCCCTTAAGGTTTACTGTTCGAAGCGTAGCGGAAATTGCACGAATGTTTGCCACACGTCCTCAATACATGTGAGGATCAAAAGCCAATCTTGGCAACTGTCCGGTTTTTTGAAAAAGAAACACGTTCGGTCGAAGGAGTAGGCCTCAATCGTCTCTTTATCCTGAACAGACCGGGTCAGGACAACAACGGGAATATTTGCCAGAGTATCATCCCTCCTTATCTCATCCAGCAATTCTCGTCCTGTCATTCCAGGCAAGTCCAAATCTAGGAAAATAAGGTCGGGTTTGGGAGCATCGAGATACGGGTACTCTTGATGGAGAAAGGCGAGTGCTTGGTCACTGTCCTCGGCCTGCTCAATATTGACCGAAATAATTTGCCCGACCGTAATCGCTTCTTTTAGACACTCCACTTCATAGCGGTCTTCTTCAACCATCAATATGTTTATGTCTCGTTTCATCGCGGTATGGCGATTTCGTTTTGATTGCCGGTGTCAAGATCATGGAACGTTTGTTCGATAGTATTTTCGGTAGCCCAATTTTTTACATGAACAACCGTTCCATCTAAAAAGAATCACATCAAACAGAGATGAAACGTGACATTCGTAGGGGTTCATCTGTCAGAGAACACGAACGCGCTACTGGATCTTTGCTGAAATAGGGCCAAAGAACGGTTACTCCACCGACGATTGTAGAAAGGATACACCCAGTGCAAACGGAATTCCTTCAGTCTTTGAAATATTGTCGTACCCTCCCATCCATACCCGTGTTGGCCATACAAATTCTGTCGATGTGCCAAGACTCCAAGGCCGATTCCAAAAAGATGGCCGGACTCATCAGCCACGATCCGGCTTTTGCCGCGAAATTACTCGGTCTGGCCAACTCCGGGTTCTATGCGCGAATTCCGCATCAGATTACCAGCCTTACCCAAGGTGTCACCCTATTAGGTCGAGAGGCGGTGGCCGTTCTTGCCTTTAGTTTTTCCTTGTATCGAAACTTACGTGGCGAAGAATTTGGCAGTTTTGATCATCAACGGTTCTGGCGCCGTTCAATTTTGGCCAGTATCGCTGGACGGGCCATTGCCAAGCACGCGTCATATGAGAACTATGAAGAGGTGTTTCTTGGCGCAC
>JADFRB010000183.1 GCA_022561525.1 Nitrospinota bacterium | reverse complement strand
GTCAACTCCAAGGATTAGGTTATCATTGGGAATTATGGTCGATCCAGTCCGGCGGAATGACAGAACATAACGCTCTGCGGGTGGCAACCATTTACGGCGCGGAAGCGATTGGGTTTGGCAATGATATAGGTTCTATCGTGGAAGGAAAGCTGGCTGACCTTATCGTATTGAACCAGAATCCACTGGAAAACATTCGTAATACAAACACTATCCATTATGTCATGAAGAACGGCCGCTTATATGAAGGAAGCACCTTGAATGAAATTTGGCCGGAAAAGCGTGAACTACCTAAACCGTACTGGCGGGATAATCATCCGCAAACAAAAGCGGGGATAAGATAATCTTTCTAAAAATTCACCCATACACTCAGAAAAAGGTTTCTGAAAAAAATATCCCTCATCCGAAACGGAAGAGAGATAAATTCTATATAGACTTTTATAGTTGAAAATCAAACTTGAATACAAACCGCTTTTTTTTCGGTGTAAAGTTCAAGGGCATCGTGACCCATTTCCCTGCCCCAGCCGGATTGTTTGTATCCGCCGAAGGGGAGTGCGGCATCGAAAATATTGTGACAGTTGATCCATACGGTTCCTGCGCGAAGTTGAGCCGCAAGACGATGGGCCTTACCGATATCCTTGGTCCAGATGGACGCCGCTAAGCCGTAGATACTGCCATTCGCTTTCGCTACGACTTCTTCCAGATCAGTAAAGGGTTCCGCACAGACCACTGGACCAAAAATTTCTTCCTGGATCACTTTCATGCTTTGATTCGTGTTCACCAGAACGGTGGGCTCAATAAAATACCCTCTCTCGCCCACCCGTCCACCGCCCGTAATGGCTTTGGCCCCTTCGTTCATGCCTGCCTCTAAATACCCTAAGACTCGTTGTTGTTGTTCCTCTGATACTAAGGGACCCATGTCCGTCTGCGTATCCATGCCAGGTCCGATTTTGATCTGTTTGGCTTGGTCCGCCACCCCGGCAACTACTTTGTCAAATATGCTTTTTTCAGCGTAGATCCGCGACCCTGCACAACAACACTGTCCGTGGTTAAAGAAGATGGCGTTGGCCACCCCGGGGATGCTGCTCTCCAAGTCGGCATCGGCCAATACCAGAGTCGGCGATTTGCCGCCCAATTCCAGGGTAACTTTTTTCAGATTGCCGGATGCCGCGTGAAGAATTAATTTTCCGACTTCCGTTGAGCCGGTGAAGGCCACTTTGTCCACATCGGGGTGGGCGGCTAATGCGGCACCGGCTGTTTCGCCAAATCCTGTCACAATGTTTACCACTCCCGGAGGAAATCCTGCCTCACAGAAAAGTTGGCCCAGCAGTAGGGCCGACAGTGGGGTTTGCTCGGCGGGTTTCAAGATAATCGTACAGCCAACTGCCAGGGCTGGGCCTAATTTCCAAGCCGCCATGAGCAGGGGGAAATTCCAAGGGATAATTTGTCCGACTACCCCGACAGGTTCACGTAATGTGTAGGCATGAAATTGAGCACCAGGGGCATTGGGAACCGAAATGGGAATGGTGTGGCCTTCAATCTTCGTTGCCCATCCGGCCATGTAACGGAACAGATCAATGGCCAGTGGCACATCAGCCACCCGGGCGATGGCAACGGGTTTCCCGTTATCAAGTGATTCCAGTTGCGCAAAGTCTTCCAACCTCGATTCCATGAGATCGGCGAGTTTCCAGATGAGTTTCCCGCGTTCTGATGCCGTCAGCTTTCGCCACGCTCCTTGGTCAAAGGCTCGACGTGCCGCTCGCACGGCCAGGTCGATATCGCCCTGTTGTCCCTCAGGGATTTGACACATGGTCTCACCTGTCGCGGGGTTCAGGGTCGAAAAGGTTTGGCCGGAGAGAGCTGTGACCCAGTTTCCGTCGATGAGCATGGTGTGATCGGTGGCGAGAAATTGTTGGACAGAGGGAGAGAGCGGGGTGTCAGTGGCAGCAACACTCATGGCAGTCCTCCAAGTTCAGATATGTGTAATCGAGTGAATGGGTTGTGAAAACAAACAGGCGATGGACTTCATAATAAATTATGACGCGATATCTCTGGTAACTGCAACTCGAAAGGGGCTCGGAATTAATGGACGAAACTGAATTGGTGAAAATCGTGGTGGGTTGAACCAAGAAAGAGCATTTGGATCACAAAAGTCCGTGCCAGCTCTTGGCGAAATACAAAACTGTCTCCTCACCACCAGGGATGACTCTCGATCCTTCCACCCTTGTCATTTCTCCCAAGGGTCGAAATGACAGACCCGAGGTGACCACGACTTTTTGTATTTCACCGTGCACACCAATATCTTCCACGTCTTTTTTGTGCCCAACCGATCGTTTTGATTTTTCAGATGTTTTTGTGTGCGTCGTGGGGCAAAAAGGAACTTTTTTGCCGCAGAAAGGTGGCGCCGATATATTTCGAGGAATCTAATGAGGGCGAGGAATCACTGAGGGGCTGATTCAGGGCGAGTCTTTTCCCAGTATTCCCGCTGGGCTTGGGCTGCTGCACGGTCTTGGTAGATAACCCGAAGAATCAGGTTCCCGAATGGACGACGCACAATTTTAAGAATGACTGATCCGTCGGCAAACCCTATGATCAATTCGTTGTCCGTGCCTTCTTGAAATCTGGTGTCTTCTGATTCGGTTGGCACGTGGCTGACGGGGTATTGTGACACCAGGGTTTCGTACAGTGCTCCAAACGATTCTCTGGTGTGGTTGCCCATGTCGATATCGATTTTGGTGAGTTCCGCCGTTGGGGAGGGGGGAGATTTCGTGTTGCTGTTTGACTCATTCGCACCATAGGTCAGGGTGAAATAACGATTTTTCCCTAAGAGGTCATAGAGGCACTCTGTGTTGCTCGAACAGCCTTGAAGCGCTTCCACTTCGTGGGGGGTCATGCCCAATTTCAATTTTCCAATTCCCTCAATGGTGTTGGGTTGGGTTAAAGCTGTCCCTCCCAACGCGACCATGAAGGGTACCAGGACAAGTGAACACACCACTCTGGTCACGCGCTGTACGGATACAAACATGTCAGGTTCCTTTTAGGGGGATGGGTCCGGGGAAAGATGAGGTGGGCTAGACTGGTAAACATTTTTGCACCCTAGCAAATCTCCGAAGAGGACACCAACCCCATGGGTGGATGTTGGTGGTTGGTCCTTCATCATTTTGTTCACTCCTGACATAGTGAAAAAGCATCAAGAAATTGCAGGAAACACCGAGAAAGTCTAATAAGCCCTCTGAACAGGGGAGAACCATGAGGAATGAGTTAATGTGGCACCAATAGTGAGCCTCACCCCCAGTCATTTTCGGAATCATGATGTTTGAAAATCCTTTGAAAGGATCAACCTTGGCATGAGTGCAATTGTGGAATCGCTCAATCGTATCCAGGCAGCGAGAGCAGTGGAAACCTCTGGTGACGAGAGTCCTCTGGCTGTAGCGGAGCCAGTCCGCGATTCAGCAGGAGACTCGTCTGAAACTGGCTCATTGGATTTGCGTGATTTTTTTGTATCACCGGCTTCCGAAAACGTACCAACCATGAATCCGACTTCACCAGTTCCTGCCGAGGCCTTGAGGCAGGAGGCGACTGAATTAACCATGGAGCAGTGGTTGAGTATGCTTCAACAGGAATATGTAGGTTCGTATCTCAGGGATGGAGGAAGTTCGATCAAATTCGCGATTTGTGCTGGTGAAGATTTACATCTTTTGCTTCAGTCTGGGTTGAAAGCGATGGCCAAAGCCGAGGGACTGGTGTTTGTTCGTATCGATGCCCGATACACCAAGATTCATATGATGGATCGGTTGTTTTTCAAAGTGGCAAAACAGATCGATTGGGATGAACTCGCCTATAATTTTCTCGTCGCGCTCATACGCGACAAAGGGTATCAGGTTCCCGACCAATGGGAAGATTTCAGCCTGCACTACCTCGCACAGCTCAATGACCGAAAGGAAGCGCTTCTGTGGAAAGATGTGCAAACGTGGGTGGAGCAGGCCATTGAAGGCGACCTGAACCTCTGTCAGGAATTTCGGATGGCCATGGTGTGTGTGTGCATGGCCCAGTTACAAGTCAGTGACGCGAATCTCAATGTGGCGCAATCCGTCAAAGACTGGCTGCGGGGTGAACTCAGGTTGATCTCCAGCGTGAAACATGCGCTGATCTTTCAAAAGATTTCTCGGCATAATGGTCGGCACATGTTCACGTCATTGACGCATTGGTTACGGCGAGCGAAGAAATCGGGACTGGTAATCACAGTAGACATTTCGAGATATCTGGTCGCGAAGAAACCGAGTGAACCGGACACCACCTTCTATTACAGCTCTTCCGCGGTTCTTGATCTCTATGACACGCTACGCCAATTCATTGATGGTATGGATGATCATGCCGGGTGCTTGATAGTCGTTCTGGCCCCTCAAGAGTTTTTGAGTGATCGTCGTCGCGGCCTCGATCGATATGAAGCGTTGAAACTGCGGATTTGGGATGATGTGCGTGATACATATCAACAGAACCCTCTCGCCCCAATGGTGCGGCTTGCCGCATCGACTCCAGGGTCAATGTCCCATGCAGTAGGAAATGGCGCGATGCCACTTCACCAAGGTCAGGCATCCCTCCGCGACCGGCGGGTGATTGAAGGATTGCGGTCTGGTGTGCCGAATCGAGATGTCATCCAGGCCATGGGGTGTTACCAGCCGGAAGTGGAAGGCCGGTTCCAACACATGTTGACTGCGATGGATCAACATGCCGCCGAAGGCCGATCTACGCGAGGCATGATCGTGGAGGTGGAGCACCCGGAGTTCGGTACGGTGCGTCAGGTGGGCGTGGGGCCGAAGCTCTCGGACACGCCGGGGTCGGTGCGGAGCACAGCGCCAAAACGAGGGGAGCACACGGAGGAGATCCTGCGCGAGGCCGGCTACTCGGGCGAGGAGATCGGGGCGCTGGCGGAGGCGAAGGCGGCGGGCTAGCGGCGGCGGGGCGGGGGCGGCGCGTCCTCCGACTTCACCTCGAAGCCCTCACGGACGGAACGATGCCCGCGCCGAGGAGATCGGCGAGCATCGGGGGGAGATGGACGTCAAGATCGAGGGGGAGGAGTCCAAGATCGCCTTCAACAGCAAGTACCTGCAGGACGTCCTACAGGTGCTGGACTGCTCCCAGGTGGCGCTGGAGATCAGCACCTCCTCCAGCCC
>JADFRB010000182.1 GCA_022561525.1 Nitrospinota bacterium | reverse complement strand
TTTTATCCTCTATGGCCTGTAATTCTTGGTAGATTCGCGCATTGAGTTGCTTGGTAAACGCTTTTTTCTTGTGCTCATAGAGTTTTATTAATTCGGGGGTGGGTAATTTGAGTGGCCCCAACCATCTTCTTTGCAAGCCATTTTGACAACGCCAAGCTGAGAAAGGCGCCACCAAATCCAAAAAAGGATGCAAATAACAGATTTGGCCCCGAAACTATTCCGCGGATGTCTATGCCGAAGTAGGGCAAGATCACTTGGGAGAGAATGGTAAACGTTATCGAAAGGGTTGCAATGATGAGTATATTGGACAGTAGCAGCAGGCCAATACCTTTAAGCTTTTTCATTCATGTTCTCCTCTACAAGGCGTGGGAATTGAGAAATCCTATGTTTGTGCATGTCGGTTCAGGTTTCTGATTTGATTGAAGTCTTTCTCCGTCATGAATAGTACACTTTCGGCAGGGTACGGCGGTTACACGAAAAAAGAGCAATCAATTTTGTTAACTATTTGATATATAATACCATTTTTTTATGAGTCAAGGTTGAGAATGGTGTTAGCCGTGATGATAAACGAATTACGAAGTTTTTGTTAATCTCCTTTTCGGATATTTTTTTGAGTTTCAGCTGATATGGAAAATATTTTTCCTCGATGGGCTTGCTTATCGAAATGTCTACTCCTATTGGTGGGTGGGTTTCTTTTCCTTGTATATTTGATACCCGTGTCCGGATTTGCTGAAACATCGCCTCCCATTTCACTTGTACCGGACGAAGACGGGGTGCAACGGATTACGATCGTCATGGAAAGTTATTCTTTTTCGCCAAATGACATTATCATTCAAGCCGACACGCCCGTTTCGATTCGATTGGAAAATCATTCGTTCCTGATTCCGCATAATTTTGTGATTGATAATCCAGCGATGGGCCTTCATCATGAAATCGAAATCAGCGCGGGGGATTCGGTGAATCTTCAACTTTTTTTAACCACGCCAGGTACCTATACATTTTATTGCGACAAGCAATTTCTCTTCTTTCCCATGCATCGTGATGAAGGTATGGAAGGCCACCTTGAAGTCCGGTAGCTTACTCCCATGAGTCAAGAGCCCAATGAAGACTATCTCTTGCATGATTTATTGAAGCAGGTCTCGCGATCATTTTATCTCACATTGGCGGTGTTGCCTTCTCGCGTAGCGAAGCAGGTAGGCATAGCCTATCTCTTTGCGCGTGCTGCCGATACGGTGGCTGATACCGGTCTGGTGGACCGAAGTGTTCGCGTGCTGTTTCTTCAGCAGTTTAAGCTTCAGTTTGTTCGTGAAGATCTCAACTGGGATGAAATTAGTGCAGTCCAATCCATGATGGCTCCGCAACAGGGGCATCCCGGCGAACGGAAATTGCTCGAAAATTTGGAAGCCTGTTTTCACCTGTATGAAACGCTCGATTTAGAAGACCAGGAGGAAATTCGTCAGGTTCTCCTGACCTTGATCAGTGGGATGGAAATGGATTTGCAGGTGTTTTCTGGGGAATCGGAATCACAATTGGCCGCGCTTCCGACCATGGCTGCTTTGGATACCTACATTTACCGGGTGGCTGGCTGTGTCGGAGAGTTTTGGACGAATCTGATGTGCGCCCATCTTCCAAGAATTCGTCGGCGCTGGGATCGGGAGCAGAAAAATCGAATCGGGATTCGGTTTGGAAAAGGCCTGCAATTAACCAATATTTTGAAAGACCTTCCCAAGGATCTTCGCCGAGGCCGTTGTTATATTCCATTGGAGCTGTTGCACTCCGTTGGGTTGGAACCCAGGGACCTCCTGGATAAAAAAAATATGTCCAGATTTAACCCTGTCTTGCAAAAATTGGTAGGGATCACCCTCGCCCATTTAGACCAAGGGTGGTTTTACACGATGTCGATTCCGCGTTTCGAAATTCGTCTTCGATTAGCCTGCATGTGGCCGATCCTCATTGCGCTTCGAACGCTACACGTGTTGACCACATGTGACAATATGCTGGACCCAACGTACTCACTCAAAATTTCTCGAATGGAAGTCTACCGAATTGTATTGAGTACGACCTTGACCGGAGGTAGTGCGTATATGGGCACAGCCTATTGGGGGCATTTTCGAAAAGCGGTGGGGTAACAAGTAAGTGTTGCGGAAAATATCTTAACAAATCCGAAATCCGAATCTCGAAATCCGAAACAAATTCAAATGACCGAATAATAAGAAAAAATCCGAAACCAAGACACAATGAACCATTTGGAACATTCGGGTTTTGCATTTTGAATTTGTTTCGGATTTCGAGATTCGGATTTCGGATTTTCACACCGCAAAAACCCCATAATTCGATCGACGTAATTTGAGCATCCCCTGGGGGGCTCCTTATTCCTTTTGCGGGGTAATGAGTTTCTCCCCTTTCCGAAAGACTGCGTAGATGGCTTGTGTGGGGCAAGCATCGAGACACAATCGACAGGTTTCCATACAGCGTGATTCGTCAAATTTATACGGTGGTGTGGATAACCAGGCCCCGGTTGGACAGACCGGAATACAGACGGCATTGTGTGTGCAACGGTCCGGATGACGGATTAAATGGTCGCGTGTCAGCATCATAGGCTTAATTCCTTCAAATAACCCGCCTGAAAACATATCGAGCATATTGGCTGGGCGTCGCATGTTAAGAATTCCACTCCTTCACGAGTGATCGAAGACGATCTTTCAACTCGGGAATCTCTTCTACGTTATTGTGAATGGCACCGAGAATATTTTCCAGTCGTGCCATCCGTGTTGCTTCTTGGTCACGTTTTGCGAGAACATCATATTGTACAAATGCATCAGGATGGATAGGTTCTAACGTTGGACGAGCCGTTTCAATGCTTTCACGCAAATATTTGGGCTCGATTTCTGGGGCATGCGCGATGGTAAAATGCCCATTTGACAATACGATAACCGCTATTGTGGAATTGGATTCAAGAGGAATAACGGATTCCACGGTTTGCCCGATGGCTTCTTCCCATGTCTGAACCAATCCGGGAAATTGTTGAAGGAACGCGACCTTATCTTGATTGGCCTTCCATTTTGCTTCGTTGCTGGACATGCGAGTCTCGTTATTCTCGAAACGCTATATCAAAATCGACTGGGGGTGTTGTTCGGGAACGGAACAGCATACCATGTTATTTGGGAATAGGTGTTGCCCGAGTATCCAATTGTAAGAGTGGGACATCATGACCTGGCATGAGTAATCGTTCAACGAGTTCCCCCTTGATGATGTGACGTTCCATGATCTCCGTCACATCGGCTTCACTTCCCATCCAATACCACACGCCTTCCGGGTAGATAACAAGGCTTGGTCCATATTCACAATGGTCAAGACACCCGGCTTTGTTTGCCCGGACAATGCCTTTCAACCCTAAACGTTCAACTTCTTTCTTGAAAAACGCGTGCAATTCGACCGACCCCGTATCCGCACAACAACCGCGTGGGTCGCCTTTGGGTCGTTGGTTGATGCAGATGAAAATATGGTGTGTAAAGCCGCTCATTCCTTCTTTTGTACTCTAGAAGTCCCATGGTGGGCAAGTTGGGATTTTTGGTGGTGTATCAAAGAATGTGGTAGGCAAATGTTGTGGTGTTTCGGTATTCGTCGTGAGACAATATTCCCAGGCCGCTTTCCGCAGTCCGAACATGGACCCAAGGGAACCGATATGTTTCTGAAAGGGGCTGTTGAATAATAAAAAATTTCTCGATCGCCGTTCGCATGTGATCGTTCAATGAAACCTCAAGTGCAACAGGGGATGTTCAAAAAGGTGCGCTCAGCAAGGCCGCAGGCGCTTTGACGCGCGGAGCGTACTCATAGTACGTGAGCACGACAAAGGGCCGAGAACGCCGCTGACGCCCTTTTTCAACATCCCCTGAAAGGAATCTGACATGAACATAGGCATTCCCAAGGAAATCAAAGATCATGAGTTTCGAGTGGCGTTAACACCTGAAGGAGTGGCTGAACTGGTGGGGCATGGGCATGGGGTGTGGATTGAGCACGATGCCGGGCAGGGTAGTGGCTTCTCTGATGAAGACTATCGAGACATGGGCGGCCATGTCTCGGCTTCCAAGGAGGAAGTGTTCAAAGAATCTGGCTTAATCTTAAAGATCAAGGAACCCTTGCTTTCTGAAATGCCGTTTTTTGAATCGCATCACACCCTGTTTACCTTTCTTCATTTAGCCGCGTCAAAAGAACTCACGCATGCGTTGGTGAATTCGGGTATGACCGCGATTGCCTATGAAACGACCGAAGACCATGCCGGACGGTTACCCATGCTGCTTCCCATGAGCCAGATTGCTGGACGCATGTCTATTCAAATTGGAGCGCATTATTTGGAACGAACCAGTGGTGGCCGGGGCCTGTTGTTGGGAGGTGTGCCGGGTGTGAGAGCGGCTCACGTGGTCATTTTCGGCGCTGGTGGAGTTGGCGCGGCTGCCGCACAACTTGCTGTCGGGATGGGAGCACGTGTGACGGTGTTTAGTGTCGATGTTGATCAATTACAGCGTCTGGAGGAGCGCTTTAGCGTGTCGATTACCACCCTGTTTCCCAATCGGATTGCGATCGAGAAGGCCATCCGCGAGGCCGATGTGCTCATTGGTGCTGCCATGATTAAAGGTGCGCGGGCCCCGCAGCTCGTTTCTCGCGCGATGGTGGCCTCGATGAAACCTGGTTCCGTCATTATTGATGTGGCGGTCGATCAAGGCGGGTGTGTCGAGACCATTCGACCAACCACTCATTCCGACCCAGTGTATGAATCTGAAGGGGTGCTGCATTATGGAGTCCCCAATATTCCAGGCATTGTTCCGGTGACCGCGACCCATGCCTTGACCAACGCCACACTACCTTTTATAGTCCGATTGGCTGACGCGGGGATCAAACAGGCCCTTTCTGCTGATCCGTGGCTCGCCAAGGGTGTGAATGTTCAACATGGTCAAGTCACCTACCAGGCTGTGGCTGAGGCTCATGGGTTTCCCTTTGTCCCTATGGAGCCTGTCCGACATTAGGGATCGTCGCGAGATTGTACTGGTTTGAGGCAGATTTTTCGATCGTTTGAGGCGAATAGTGGTGACTATTTAACGAAAACGATCGGAAAAGCTGGCCAAATCCAGCGCAATCGCAGTAGATCCGCTAATGTCGGACAGGCTCCTATGGCCTAATCGGTTTGGTTTCTCATACATCGGGGCGTAGCGCAGACCGGTAGCGCAC
>JADFRB010000181.1 GCA_022561525.1 Nitrospinota bacterium | reverse complement strand
CTCACATCCTCATGTATTCGCCCATACACTCCGGTTTTCCGCGCGCGGCTTCCTTGCCCTCACCAAAATGCCTGGTTTGTAGAGGTGCCCACATGGATCGTCCTACGCGGCTTTCCCAAGTGTCGACAACGTGGCCTCGAGTGATTCCGGATTGTGCACGTTGCACAATGTCGCCTCCGGTAGAATACGTTTGACCAGACCCGTTAACACCGTTCCAGGGCCAATCTCGACAAATGTTGTGACGCCCATCTTACCCATGATCCGAATCGATTGTTCCCAGAGAACGGACGAAGGTAATTGGCGAATCAGGGATTCTCGAATGTCAGTCACCGTGGTTAAAGGCTTCGCATCGGCATTGTTGATCAACGGCACGTGTAAGTCAGATAGAGACGCCGTCTCAACAAAAGGAAGCAAACGATCGGCGGCTGGTTTCATGAGAGCGGTATGGACCGGCACACTCACGGGTAAGGGCATGACCCGCCGACACCCTTTGGCCTTCACTAATTCAATCGCCCGCTCTACCGCACCTTTCTCTCCCGCTATGACAACCTGCCCAGGGGCATTAAAGTTTGCTGCCGAAACGACGCCTTCAGATTGCGCCTCCCGACAGGCTTCTTGCACCACTTCTGGGGCTAACCCAAGCACAGCGGCAACGAGTCCGCTACCTGGAGGAACCGCTTCCGCCATAAATTTCGCTCGTTTTTGAACCAGCTGAACCGCTTCCTGAAACCCAAGCCCCCCCGCCGCGACAATTGCGGAATACTCCCCCAAACTATGTCCAGCCACGGCAACAGGTTCGAGCCCAGACCCCAATGCCCGCAAAGCCACGACACTGGTCACCAGCAACGCGGGTTGCGTGAATTCCGTTTTATTCAGTTGCTCAGCCGGCCCTTCAAAACACAGGGCCGCTAAGTCATATCCCAGAATCGTACTCGCATCCTCATACAACTTCCGAAGATCGGGACGACCCTCTACCAGTGCTTGTCCCATCCCAAGGGATTGTGACCCCTGACCAGGAAATAGGAAACCAATCTTCTCAGACATGGGGTTTAGATATGAGTGAAATGGTCGCCAATGTCAACGGGAAAATATTCATACTCGGAAATTCTTCTTTGATTTCAAACAGGTGGTCAAAAAGCTTGTCCAGCAAGGCCGCAGGCCATTTGACGCGCGGAGCGTACGAGAGTACGTGAGCACGACAAATGGCCGAGAACGCCGCTGGCAAGCTTTTTGAACACCTGTTAGTCAACGATAAATTCTCCACCATCCACACATAACACATTGCCGGTAATCCACTGGGCTTTTGGATGGCTGAGTAGTCCAATGGCTTCGGCAACATCCTTTGGCAAAGTCAATCGTCCAGAGGGGTTTTTCCGCTGTGCCCAAGTCAACATTTCATCGGAACCGGGAATTTTCCGCAATGCCGGGGTATCGGTGACTCCAGCCATAATCGCATTGGCTGTAATACCTAGGGGAGCCAGCTCTAGTGTGAGCTGACGAATATGTGATTCCAACGCCGCTTTGGCTGCAGATACCGCTCCATAGGTCCTCCAGACACGAGCCCCTCCCGCACTCGTCATGGCAAAAATTCGACCGCCCTGGCCTAGAAGGTCGGCTGCGACGAGATCTTGCGTCCAATACACTAAACTATTCGCCATGACATCCAGCGTCATGTCTACCTGAGCCTTGTTCACCATGTCGGCAATTGATTTGGCAATAAATGGCTTCAGGGTACCAAACGCGAGGGAATGAAGGAGAACACGGATGGTCTTGACCTTTCCCTCTTTTAACTTTGCCTGTATTCCTTCAATCACCTCTTTTCGTTTTTCCGCATCGGCAGCATTCACATTCCAAAAGACGGCTTCACGCCCAAGTGCTTTAATGTCTCGGACAATCCGTTCCGCATTCGGAAGCGTGGATTTTCTATCTAAATGCACGCCAAAAATATTCATTCCCAGGGCCGTTAATTCTAAGGCCACGGCCTCGCCAAATCCGCTCGAAGCTCCCAAGATTAGAGCCCATTCACCTTCCAGTGGTCGATCATTTGCCATCGTGTACCCTTTCTAAACTTTTCAAATTCTTGATCGCGTGTTTATTTCGATTAGCCATCTACCACCGAATGACTCCGGAGGCCCACGTGAGCCCTGCCCCAAAGGCCGCAAGAACTATTAAACTTCCCGGTTGAATTTGTCCAGCCCTGACCGCTTCATCTAACGCAAGGGGAATTGAGGCCGCAGAAGTATTGCCAACACGATCCAAATTAATAATGACCTGGTCCATCGATAAGCCAAGCCGTTCAACAACGGCTTTCAGGATACGAATATTCGCCTGATGGGGAACCAGAAAATCAATATCGGCCACAGTCAAATCCTGGGCAGCCACGGCCTCACGGACCGCCCCTTCCATGGTTTTGACGGCGATTTTAAACGTTTCATTGCCTCGCATTTTGACAAATTGCAATCGCTCAGCCAGCATGAATTCCGAAGCCGGGATGGACGAACCTCCTCCCGGAACGCAAATGAGATCAGAGAGCCGGCCATCGGCATGTAAGTGGATCGATAACAAGCCACGGTCTTCCTCAGTCGGCCCCACCACTGCTGCGCCCGCCCCATCGCCAAAAATCACACAGGTGTTTCGGTCTGTCCAGTCGGTAATAGAAGTCATCACTTCAGCGCCGATGACCAAGACATAGCGATATTGCCCGGATCGCACGAAGGCATCGGCCACCGACAAGGCATAGACAAACCCGCAACAGGCCGCAGAAATATCGAAAGCCGCGGCACGTGCCGCACCGAGTCGATATTGAATAAGGGATGCAGTGGAGGGAAGGGGAGAATCCCCTGTACACGTGGCAACGATGATGAGATCAAGGTCGGCAGCCTGAATGTGCGCAGCACTTAACGCTTGCTGAGCGGCTTGGACTCCCAAATCAGAGCAGGCTTCTCCTGGAGCGGCTCTTCGGCGCTCCCGGATTCCGGTTCGCTCGACAATCCACGCATCTGACGTATCCACCAGTTGTTCAAGGTCAACATTCGTCAGTACCTGTTTCGGAACATAGGAACCTGTCCCAAGAATGTGGCTTCTCATTCGGCTGCCATCTTGGAGCCGGAACCAGTCAAATTCTCCGCAATATCCTGCTGAATGAGTTCAATGAGTCGGCCTCTGGCTAAGGCGTCTGCGCGAACAATCGCGTTTTTGATCGCCTTAGCCGAAGACCGTCCATGGCAAATCATACTAATGCCGTTGACGCCCAACAACGGTGCACCACCGAATTCCGCGTAATCGGTTCGGCGCTTAAAACGCATGAGGGGTCCCGTGAGAAAGAGAAACGAAACCCGGCCCAACCAAGAGGCCATGATTTCTCGCATGAGCATTTTTTTCATGGCTTCAGCCAGGCCTTCGGAAATTTTCAAGGAGACATTGCCGAGAAATCCATCACAGACAATGACGTCGGCATTCCCGTTATACACATCACGACCTTCAATATTTCCGATGAAGTTCAGCGGGCTTTTTCGAAGCAAACGAAAGGCCCCTTTAGTCATATCATTGCCCTTGGTATCTTCTTCACCAATACTCAACAGACCAACACGAGGGGTGGATTTCCCGAGCAGATGCTTGGCATATTCATGGCCCATGATTCCAAACTGATAGAGTTGCTGGGCTGTGCAATCAACGGTTGCCCCCACATCCAACATGACGGCTGTTCCTTGCAAAGTTGGTAACGTAGCGCAAATGGCAGGTCGCTCAACTCCCTTGATCACCCCAAGCAAAAAAAAGGCCGAGACCATGGTCGCTCCAGTGTTTCCTGCACTGACCACAGCATCGGCTTGCCCAGTTTTGACCAGTTTGGTGGCCACCCAAATGGATGAATCGCGTTTTTTCCTCGCGACCTTGGTGGGCGACTCATGCATATCCACTGTTTGGGAGGCATGTTGAACGGTGAGGCGAGAGTCAGTCCATTTCACGCGATCTAACTCAGTTCGAATCTGGGCTTCTTGACCCACCAAGACCAACTCGATGTCGAGCTCTTTGATCGCTTGAATCGCACCTTCGACGACGGGAGTCAGGCCATGATCCCCGCCCATCGCATCGATTGCAATTTTCATGGTCACTACTCAGGTTGCTTCAATTTTGGTTCAGGACAAGGCGCGAGGCGCGCAGAACCGACCCCTATTGAGCCTGTCCTGAGGTCCGCGAAGGATGAGGATTCGAGCACCACAGCAACGCCGTCATGAGACCAAAGGGAAGTGACCCGGGTAGTGACAAATGGAATAGCGAGGATAACGGCACCATGGCCTCGCTGGACATCAGTCTTCATGATATTCCCTTCGATGGTCTTGACTATGCCAGTCAAGTCACTCGCATGGATTTGGATCTGAGGGAAGGCGACCCCGAGTTTCTAGGGGAGCTGGAATTCACAGCCACAATCCATGCCGCAGAGCATGAAGCTTGGGTGGATGGGGATCTTCGAGGTGTCCTGCTTCAAGAATGCGTCCGGTGCTTAGGTGTCTTTAAGAATGTCGCGAATATTCCGGTGGCGGCCTACTATCGGAGCCATGATGCTTCTGCAACAAAAGAGAAACCTAAAGGGCGAAAAGCAAAAGATAGTGAACAACAGGGGGAGGAGACTGACAGCTACCCCATTCTGAATGATCGATTCCATGTGGCTGAGATGCTTCGGGAGCTGTTGATTTTGTCCATTCCCATTCAGCCATTGTGTCAGGAGCATTGTCAGGGGTTGTGTCAGGTGTGTGGTCAGAATCTCAACCAGCGACAATGTGGATGTGACTCTCTGATGCCTGAATCACCGTTTGCGGTTTTGCGTGACAAACTGAAATCTCCACCAACATCACAAAGGTAGTCGGCGAGTTTATTGTAAAGAGTTCAGCGAAAATTAGGTACACGACTATTTGAGGAAATTTTATGGCGAATCCGAAACACAGACATTCAAAGGCGAGGCGGGATAAACGACGGACTCATATTAAACTCGTGGCCCCGAGTTTTTCAATTTGTCCTCAGTGTCATGAGCGGATGTTGCCCCATCGCACCTGCCTTTCTTGTGGTTACTACAAGAAAGTAGCCATCATTGCCGTTGCTGAGGGCTGAGACCTTCCTTCTTCAACCCTTATAGGGTCATCCCTTACCATTCATGGTCACTACTCAGGTCACTTCCCTTTTGTCTCATGACGGCGTTGCTGTGGTGCTCGAATCCTCATCCTTCGCGGACCTCAGGACAGGCTCAATAGGGG
>JADFRB010000180.1 GCA_022561525.1 Nitrospinota bacterium | reverse complement strand
AAGGGAATCTCGCCGACTTCATCCAGAAACAACGTGCCGCCATCGGCGACTTCAAACCGACCCGCTCGATCTTTGAGCGCTCCTGTGAAGGCACCTTTCACATGTCCAAAGAACTCACTCTCATACAATTCCCTTGGGATCGAGGCACAGTTCACCTTCACCAGTGGTTTGTCTTTGCGTAGACTACGCTTGTGAATTTCTCGTACCACTAACTCTTTTCCAGTTCCGGATTCCCCAAGAATCAGGACACTGGCATCCGTAGGCGCCACTAACTCGATCTGTTGAAGCATCGCACGTAACGCTGGGCTCTGTCCGACAATATCGCCAAAGGCTTGAGCCTCCAGCACTTCTTCGCGCAGAAAGGTATTTTCTAATTTGAGTTGCTCTTGCAGGTGTTCAATTTCTTCAAACGCATTCGTGTTGGCAATGGCCACGGCCACATGATCGGCAATCATTCGTAACCAGGTCGGTGCATCTTCCGTGACAGGTTCACGTGTAAAGACTGCCAACACACCCAAGATCTCTCCTTGATACATAATGGGTTGACCATGGAAGCCGTGAATCCCTTCTTCTTTGGCCCAATCTGGCCGCGCAATCCACTTTTGATCTTCTTCAACTTCATGCACAATCACCGGCTCTCCCATGGCCCCAATGTGTCCCACCTTTCGGACGCCAAGAGGGATCCGACGAAAATGCCCATCCAATCCATTCCACTGTTCCTTGGGATTTACCACTGACTGGCCCGCACTCGCCACCAAATGCAAACAGGATGTTTGATCTGGACATTCCTGGCGCATTTGGCAGTTGGCACACACATCGCCAGGTCGCTTTAACCAAACCCTGACCAATGCCACCTCTGGCCGTTCAGCCATTCTATTCACGATGAGTTTCAGCAACTCATCGAGCGTTCGCTGCTGCGCGATATCCAATACCAGGCATTTAAATGATGCGAATTCCGTTGGACAGATCTTCTCTGGTTTCATGGGTCGTCCTCCACGAAGTTTCGTGGATTATACCTGATCACGTCCCAACAACGGAAATTCGTTCTTCCGGTAATTGGCTCACATGGACTGGTTTTTTAATTATTTCAACAAGTTATGGACGAATACAGTTTGGCACATGAATTGTAATAAGGAGTACACGACAGCAAAACAGTAAACCCAAAACACAAGGAGAACATCATGCAACGTTTACAAGCCATCGATCCTGAAACCGCCACTGGGCCAGCCAAACAATTGTTGGATGGTGTGCAGAAGAAGCTCGGGTTTACCCCCAACATTATGCGGACAATGGCCAACTCGCCAGCGGTGCTTCAGGGCTATCTCAATTTTTCGAATGCGTTGGGCAAAGGTTCGCTCTCTCCAAAGCTAAGAGAGCAAATTGCATTAGTGGTAGCCCAGGACAATCAATGCGAATACTGCCTTGCAGCGCATTCGGCTATTGGACGCACCGTGGGTCTCAGCGAGGAAGCGATCCGTGATAGTCGTCGAGGAGAATCTCCGGATGGGAAGGAAGCGGCCATTCTTGAGTTTGCCAGCACATTGGTTGTGAATCGCGGGTGGGTCACGGATGAGGAGATCGCCAAACTTCACAAAGCCGGCGTGACTGAAAGCGAGACTGCCGAGATTATCGCTAACGTCGGGTTAACCTTGTTCACGAATTATTTCAACCATGTAGCCCAAACAGAAATTGACTTTCCAGTAGTCGAAGAATTAGCCGTCGTCTAACATTTCACACAATTATAAGGAGAACAATCATGAGCACAGCAACTTTACAAGTAACTACCACTGAACAATTTAGCCAGGCTCCACCAACTAACACCATGAAAGCCGCAGTCCTTCGGCAATTTGGAGAGCCCGATGTACTCCAATACGAAGAGATCGACACACCTAAGCCAAAGCCGGGCAATATTGTGATTAAGGTTCTGGCCGCAGGAATCAATCGCTTAGATCATTACCTTCGCGAAGGGTCCGTGGCTCCCGATCTCCCCCTCCCGCATATCCTTGGGGTGGATGCCGTGGGCGAGGTCGCGGAAATAGGTGAAGGCGTCAACGGCATTCAAATAGGGGAACGCGTGATTCCGGCTGCAGGCTTTACGTTGCGCGAAGAAGATGATCACAACCGACCCCTAGCCATCTCACCGAGCTTTGTCGTGCCCGGTGTACATCTTTGGGGATCGTACGCCCAGTATATGGAGGTTCCGGCCCGGTGGGTGGTGAAAGATGCGACCGGGTTATCTCCTGAAGAAGTCGCCACCCTGCCCGTTGTCCTTGGAACCTCTGTTCGGGCGATCAAACACGTGGGCGAAGTTCAAGCGGGAGACTACGTATTAATCACGGCCGGGGCATCAGGATCGGGCAGCATGCACATTCAAGTCGCAAAAGCATTGGGCGCCAAGGTTGCCGCAACTGTTAGAGATGACGTGAAAGGTGAATATGTACAGTCACTTGGCGCAGACCTTGTGATCAACACGCGCAAAGAAGACGTGGTCGCACAAGTGAAAACCTGGACAGGTGGAAAGGGTGCAGACGTGGCCATCGACAATTTAGGGGGCAGCGAACTGGCACAAACCATCGAGGCGGTCCGCCCCTTCGGCATCATCGTGGCGTACGGCTTTACCGCCGGAGCTGAGGCCACATTCAACGTCCGGGATTTCTTTTTCACACAGAAACAGCTTCGAGGGACTATCTTCGCCGACCCTGAAGATTTGGAATGGGGTTTGGAACAGGTTCGGGTCGGGCGAATCAAACCGACGATAGATCGGACCTTCCCACTTAGCCAAGCTGCCGAAGCCCATCGGCTCCTGGCCACCAATCAAGTCAAAGGCAATTTCGTGTTATTGCCATGGGCAACGTAACAATTTTGATGCCTCCTCTATACCCTCGCCCCTGTGGGGAGAGGGCTAGGGTGAGGGGTTGAATTTAAATTTCATCCTCGCAAAAACCAAAAGGAAAAAATAACCATGAAACGCTTCAAACACACATTCAAATCAATCATCACGATACTGGCCGTTGTACCGTTTAGCCTCATTGGCGCTTTAGTGATGGGAGCAATTGCTTCGAACCCAATAGAGCCGGAAGCAAAAACTATGGTCACCGCACCTGTCAGTTACCCAACGCTTCACAAAACCATCGAAGTGGATGGGCTCGATATTTTCTACCGTGAGGCGGGGCCGCCCGATGCGCCAACCATTCTGTTGCTCCATGGTTTCCCAACATCCTCGCACATGTTCAGAAATTTGATTCCGGCCCTATCGGATCGGTTTCATATCATCGCCCCGGACTATCCGGGATTCGGCAACAGCTCCATGCCAATGGTCGATGAGTTTGACTACACGTTCGATAACCTAGCCAAAGTCATGGAGGCTTTCATTCAAAAGGTTGGGCTAAAAACGTACAGTCTGTACCTGATGGATTATGGGGCGCCAGTGGGATTCCGTCTTGCCGTGAACCATCCGGAACGAGTCCAGGCACTCGTCATCCAGAATGGCAACGCCTACGTCGAAGGAATCGACAACAATTTCTGGGAGCCGATCAGGGAGTACTGGAAAGATCGCAAAGCCATCAATAAGGGCCTCGACAACGAATGGTGGAAGAACGTCAAGGCGGCGTACAACCAGCCAAACATGTCAAATGAGGATGCGCTCCGCTTCCTGGTAACATTGGGTGCGACCCAATGGCAGTATACCAACGGGGTTCGTAACAAGGAGATGATCAGCCCCGACAACTGGCACGTCACCCAAAGACTGTTGGATCGACCCGGAAATGAAGCGATTCAACTTCAGTTGTTCTATAGCTATGGTTCGAACCCGCCACTGTACCCAAAGTGGCAAGCATACCTGAGGGAATACCAACCCCCCACGTTAATCGTGTGGGGACAAAACGATCAGATTTTCCCAGCCGAGGGTGCGCACCCGTACAAGCGAGACTTAAAGAATCTTGAATTTCACTTGCTCAACACCGGACACTTCGCCCTTGAAGAAGACGGCGACGTCATCGCCAAACATATCCGCCGTTTTTTGGATAAGCGGATGGCCCTAACTCATTAATCCGCCCACCACATATTATGAACTGGAAACCAAATTAAATAATAGAACATAGTAAGAAACCTTCACATTTCTAAAAATAAGGAGATACCAATGCACACGCTTGAACACCATGCCTCAAGGGATTCGATTCCCGTCTTATTCACTCAAGACGACTGGGCTTTCACTTTCCACAAAATATACGAACAGGCCATCACACAGTTTGAACGCGGACTGCGTGGGCCCGATCATGTTGTTGATTCTTCAACCAGCCCATTTCTGGGATCAATTGGGATGGGCCAACAAGAGCTCTATGATTTCGTCGAGGACGGGGTTGTCGCGGGTGAGCCTACCTTCGAAGAAGTGCTCCGAATAACTCACCTGCGGAGGCAATACTTTCTGACGGTTCAAAAGGCCCAACCCTCAACACGAAGGCTTTCCACGGACGATTTTCCCCCTGGTCAGGCCACATTGGGAGGCTATCGATGGCTCCCCCGAATCCTGGCAAAAGCTAACGCCAAACTCCGAGGGGAACTGCCATCCGATCTGATGTATAGCTGCGGTAACGATCGCGCGTTTTTACAACCGCTCGGTATCATGCCCTTTGAGTTTTTAGAAAAGGTGTGGCAGTACGAGGGACATGAGAACCAACTCCTGAGTATATCAAGCTGAAACAAAAGACATAAGGAAGAACATGTTGAGTGTGAAAAACCATTTCAAGAAGGAACGGACATCATGAAAAGACTAATCAGCGACGTCGCCTTCACCCCGACGGTGAAGCGCATTCAGGAAACCAAGGGTTCGCGCAAGGGCTATGCCCGGATGGAAGAGAAGGGCGGGTGGAAAAACACCATCACCGAAGAGCTGGCGCAATTCATCGGCGAGCGCGATTCGTTTTACCTCGGCACCGCCAGCGCCGATGGCCAACCCTACATCCAGCACCGGGGCGGCAAGCCGGGGTTCCTGAAGGTCCTCGACGACCGCACGCTCGCCTTCGCCGATTTCAAGGGCAACCGCCAATACATCACCACCGGCAACCTTGGCGAAAACGACAAGGCGTACATTTTCCTCATGGATTACCCCAATCGCCGCCGTATCAAGATTTGGGGCCGCGCCCGGGTCGTCGACGACGATGCCGAAATTCTGGCGCGCCTCGCCGACCCGGATTACGAGGGCGTCCCCGAGCACGCCGTCGTCTTCGAGGTCGCCGCCTGGGACGTCAATTGTCCCCAGCACATCACGCCGCG
>JADFRB010000179.1 GCA_022561525.1 Nitrospinota bacterium | reverse complement strand
ATTCCCTTAATGGGAAAAAGCCATGAGTGAAGAATCTGAACACAGGCCCGAAGACGGCAGGGCTGATGTAACAATCCGGCACAAAGACCCACCAAATCGCCGGGCCTTTCTCGTTGGTGCCACATCTGTGCTGGGGATGGCCGCGGCGAACTTGTTATTGAGTCCGCCTTCCGGTCGAGCCCTAGATGTGCCGGGCGATCCCACCAAAGTGCCGGGTGCACTGGCTACGGTCTATGGTTCTCGGTCGCGGTTTGAACAGGCCAAGAGATTAACAAAGCCTCAACATTCTCGAACTCCCTTGCAAGATTTGCAGGGCATCATCACGCCGTCGGCTCTCCATTTTGAACGCCATCACAATGGTGTGCCACTCATCGATCCTTCCCGCCATCGTCTGTTGGTTCATGGTCTGGTGGAGCATTCTTTAATTTTTACGATGGATGAGTTGAAACGGTTTCCCGCGACCTCACGGATTGCCTTTGTAGAGTGCTCCGGGAACAGTGGCAAAGAATGGAAAGGCCCCAAGGGGAAAACCGTACAAGAAATCCATGGATTGACCAGCACCAGCGAGTGGACCGGGGTTCGGCTTTCAACGGTGTTAGAAGAAGCCCATCTCAAACCCGAGGCCACATGGATGTTGGCCGAAGGGAGCGATGCTGCCGCAATGACACGGAGCATCCCGTTGGACCGGGTTTGGGATAACGCGTTGTTGTGCTATGCGCAAAACGGGGAGCCGCTCCGGCCAGAACAAGGCTACCCGCTTCGGTTGTTGTTACCAGGGTGGGAAGGCAATACCTGTATCAAATGGTTGCGCCGCTTAAAACTAGTGTCGGCACCATTGATGACTCGTGAAGAAACCTCCAAGTACACTGACTTGATGCCCGATGGCACCGCGCGTCAATTCACTTTCGAGATGGAAGCGAAATCGGTGATCACCAGTCCATCCGGTGGACAACGGTTGAAGGCTTCCGGATTTGTTGAAATTCGAGGATTAGCCTGGAGCGGGCGTGGACGAGTCGAAAAAGTCGATGTGAGTGTTGATGGCGGACAAACCTGGCAAGAAGCAGAATTACAAAATCCCATTTTACCTCAATGCCACACGCGGTTTCGATTTGCCTGGCATTGGGAAGGCCAAGAAGCCATACTCCAAAGCCGCTGTACAGACGAGACTGGATATCAGCAACCCACGCTAAAAGAGTTAATCGAAGTTCGTGGCATCAACTCCTACTACCACAATAATGCCATCCAAAGCTGGAAGATTAACGAAGACGGAAATCTGCGCAACGTGCAGGTGTAAGCGGTTCCCCATCTCCTGCTCCCCCTTTGTATCCTCTCCATTTGTTAAAGTGGGGGCATGATTGCAGAAGTGCTGGTGTATGAAGAAATCGTAGGGTATGGTGTATAGGGCACCTCTAGAAACCGTCCTTTTCCGTGAGGGCGGCGTCAGCCGCGTGCTCAAATCCTCATGTATTCGCCCATACACTCCGGTTTTCCGCGCGCGGCTTCCTTGCCCCACAAAAAATGCCTGGTTTTTAGAGGTGCCCTATATAGTTCTCTCTTCTGTGGCTGCCGATCTCACTCGCCTGCGCGCCTGGGCGGTGAAGCGCTCCGGCGCGAAAACGCGAAGCCGCTTTCAGCCTTCGTGCTACTTCGGCGAAGGAGGCTCGGCGGAGCCAGGTGCTGTTTCTGGGTAGGCGACAGTAGATGGTGTAGCTACAGGGATGGGGCGTAGGGGAAGAGAAAGAAACCCCTCACCTCAATCCCACGCCTTCGCCGAAGCGCTTTGGCGCGCAGGCAGGTCTCCCCACAGGGGCGAGGAGGCAAGAAGTGCCATATGAAAATTTTGGCAGGTAGACTTTTGATGGTTCACGTTCTCCTAAATCTTTTTCTCATTTCTCTTTTTCTGTTCGGAAGTCCATCGGCTGTGGTGTGGAGTGGAGAAGAGCGCGAGTCCTTTCATCTTGGACGTGTGGCGACGGATGAGGAGGTCAACGCCTGGGATATTGATGTGGGGCCGGATGGCGAGGGGTTGCCGGTTGGTAGAGGGACGGTTGAGGAAGGTGCTCAGGTGTTTGCCGAACATTGTGCGAGTTGTCATGGGGCCACTGGCGTGGAAGGGCCCATGCCCGAGTTGGTCGGCGGGCAGGGTACGTTGGCTACGAGTCATCCTATTAAAACCATTGGCAGTCATTGGCCATATGCCACGACGCTGTTTGATTACATCAATCGGGCCATGCCATTTACGGCACCACAGTCAATGAGTCCGGACCAGATTTATTCAGTGGTGGCGTGGTTGTTGTTTCGCAATGGTCTTATTGAACAAGACGCGGTGCTCAACCAAGACATGCTTCCGACAGTGCGGATGCTCCATCGGGATGGGTTTGTGCCGGATCCGCGCCCGGATGTGAATTGGCCTTATCCCAAACAATCCACACTGCCTGTGCCCATGCTTGGCGAAATACATTTTCCCACGTCAGGTTCTCCCAAGGCGCAACGCCATTTTCTTCGAGGCGTGCTGTTGCTACACAATTTTGAATATGACGATGCGCAAGTCGCGTTTCAGCGCGCACAGAAGATCGATCACGATTTTGTGATGGCCTACTGGGGTGAGGCCATGACGTTCAATCATCCCCTGTGGGGTGAGCAATATTTCGATCAGGCCCGAGAGGTGCTGGCTCGACTGGGATCGAGCGATGAAGAGCGGATCGCCAAAGCTCCTACGGATCGTGAGCAGGGATATCTGCATGCGATGCACGCGCTGTATGGGGAGGGTAAAAAAGTAGATCGGGATCGCACGTATGCGGACCAGATGCGTGTCCTCAGTGACCGCTATCCTCATGACCTTGATGCCGCAGCTTTTTACGCGCTGGCCTTGTTAGGAACCGCGCAGGGCGAACGTGATGTCAAGACGTATTTGCAAGCCGCCTCGATTGCCGAGTCCGTGTTTCAACGGAACCCTCGGCATCCCGGGGCTGTGCATTACATGATTCATGCGTACGATGATCCCAAGCATGCCTATTTGGGTCTTCGCGCGGCTCGGACGTATGCGAAGATTGCGGCGGCTGCCCCGCATGCCCAGCACATGCCCTCGCATATTTTCATGGCCTTGGGTATGTGGGATGAGGTCATCACGGCGAATGAAATCAGTTGGACGGCGAGTGAGACGCGCCGCAAGCAAAAAAGTTTGGGAGTTGGCGAGCGGTCCTATCATACCGTGCATTGGTTGATGTACGCCTATCTCCAGCAAGGACGGGTTGCCGACGCGAAGCGGTTGTTGGACATGGTGAGAGACGATGCGGCGCAGGTGGAGTCACGGTTTGTGAAGGGCTACCTAGCGGCGATGCGTGGGACGTTTATTGTGGAGAGTCAGCAGTGGGATGTGAGTGGATTAGAGGAAGACCGTGCGGGGCTTCGTTTTTCCGGAGTGACGAGTGAACTCTTTGCCATAGGACTGAGTGGTGTGAAAACCGGCAGCATGGACATTGCCCGAAGAGCTGTTGCCACACTTCGCGATCACATTCACTCAGCAACAGGAACCCGTTCCCCATCGCAGGTATTGCCGGCACGGGTGATGGAAAAACAATTATCAGCCTTACTCCTTGCTGCCGAGGGAAAGGTGGACCAAAGCTTGAGGTTATTGAAGGAAGCCACGACAATGGCGGATACTCTTCCCTTTGGTTATGGTCCGCCGTTTCCCGTGAAACCCGTGCATGAATTGTATGGAGAACAGTTGTTGGAGTCTGGAAGAATTAACTCGGCGAGGGCGCAGTTTGATTTGGCGCTTGTTCGTGCTCCCAAGCGCGCGCTGTCCCTCAAAGGGCTCGCGGTATCATCAATGGAGTAGCGTCAGCGAGTATTGGTACAGGTATTTAGGCTGAAGGCTAAAGACTGAAGGCTATGACTCATTATGCCTGACGTTTTGTATGATCACGCATGATTGCCCCCTAAAAGCCTTTGGCCTTCAGTCTATCCACCTGAGTTACACTTTTTTTGGCGTGGAGATCGCGGGTTTTTTTCGTTTTTTGGGAGCGTCGGGAGTGATTGCGGCCTTCAATTCCTGTTCATTGTCTTTCGTATACAGGTGCAAGCGCCGGAGTACTCGTTCATCTAATTGGGAACGCGGGTCTTTTTTTACCGTGTTCTCCTTTCCCTTTTCTGCGACCAACCCTTCTTTGGTGATGTCAGGTTCCTTGCTGCGGGTGAACCATTCAAAGGTGAGGTAGGCGGCGAGGATCAGGAGCAATCCCCCGAGAATTACGGCCTTTCTCTGTTGCGCCAGAGTTTCATCGAGATATCCCAAGAGGGAGAAGAACCCGAAAAACATGCACCACACCACTATTAAGGTCATTCGTAAGACGTTTTCCATGATCTCCTGTCCGGTTTAGCTTCTGAGAATGTCACTCCCTTTTTCTATTGTCGGTGTTTGCCAGGCTTGTGGCAAGGCCTTAATTCGTGATGGGTGATACGTGATGCGTAGGGAGGTATGGATAATAAGGAAAGAAAGGTTCTTACCCTTACCCGTCACCCTTTCCCATTACTTTTTCCAATTCGCTTCACGTATCACGGTTCACGCTTCACGTTTTCCCGGGCTTGTTCCTGTTTCTTCTGAATGGCTTTGGCTCGGGCATCAAGTTCGTCGGCTTGGGTGGCGCGGTTGGTTTGTCGAAGAAGTGCCGCGTAGTTCTTGAGGGTTCGAGCTACGGTTGGATGCTCTTCGCCCAACTCTTTTTCATTGATCGCCAGGGCCCGTTGCATGAGGGGTTCCGCCTTGTCGTAGCTGTCCTGGTTAAAATGGAGGAGAGCTAGATTGTTCAATAGATTGGCGACTTTGGGGTCCTCGGAGCCAAATTTTTCTTCATTAATTTTCAGTGCCCGTTCGAGAAGAGCAATCGCTTTATCGAATTGGCTCCTCATTCGATGCAGGTCCGCCAAGTTCGTGAGTCCGGGTGCGAGACGAGGATTGTCAGGACCATATGATACTTCGGTAATACTGACAACCCGTTTGAGCTGGATTTCCGCTTTGCTGTAAGCTTTTTGGGTGATGTGGATGAGCGCAAGATTGTTAAGGCTGCCCACCAAGCCAGGGCTTTCCGATCCAAAGGCTTGATCATTGATCGCGATGGCTCGTTCAAGAAGGGGCACGGCCCGGTCGTACCGCTCTTGAGCGCGGTAGAGTAACGCCAGGTTGTTCAAACTTTCCACAAGCCGACGGTTGATCCAGTGCGCATCGAGCCGCTCGCAGAAATCGTAAATGTCCTCGAAATCGCCGTCGGC
>JADFRB010000178.1 GCA_022561525.1 Nitrospinota bacterium | reverse complement strand
TACAGGGAGTATGCGCAGTCCTCGCGCCTTGCCAGACAGGCGTCTCAGCACCCAAACAGGGGAAGTGATTCTTGCGCGAACCCTTACTGACTTCTGGCTAGTTGTGCTGCGTGACGTAACTCGGTGGCTCGTGTGTGGCCGTGACTTCGAACATTCCGGTACATCGCCAGCGCCCACATGGGAAAATATTTACTGTATCCATGATAGCGAAGGTAAAACGCACGTGGGAAACCGGTTCCTGTATGAAACGATTCATGCCACGTCCCATCATCTTGCTGGTGGTGGAGCAAGTAGTTCACTCCTCGCACGACATTTAAAGAATCGGCGACCCCAGCCGCCAGTAACGCCATCAACGCCCAAGCCGTTTGGGAAGCCGTACTTTCACCTTCGCCAGACCAGGACAATTCAGCATACGACCTGCACAACTCGCCCCACCCGCCATCGACATTCTGTTTTGACTCCAGCCACGCCACGGCCCTTTGAATCCAGGGTGCGGACATGTCTTCACCGATAGCCTCAAGACCAGCCAACACACACCAGGTACCGTATAAATAATTCACGCCCCAACGGCCATACCAACTGCCATCGGCTTCCTGCTCATTTCTGAGAAATTGCAAAGCCGGCGCCACCGCAGGGTGGGATTGGTCATAGCCTAAGGTTCCAAGCATCTCGAGACAGCGCCCGGTCAAATCAGCAGTAGGCGGATCAAGCAACGCCTGATGATCGGCAAAGGGAATTTTATTGAAAATCAGCCGGTCATTGTCCTTATCATAGGCACCCCATCCCCCATTCGAGCTTTGCATAGCCAATGTCCATTGGCTCCCTCGGCTAATCGCATCGTCGGCATCCGCAGGGTAGCAGGATTCGAGTTTCGTCAAGGCAGTGACCACGGCAGCTGTATCATCGACATCGGGATACCATTCATTTTCGAATTGGAAATACCACCCGCCGGGTTTTGCTGAGGGCGCAGACACAATCCAATCTCCGACCGACGACGTTTGACAGGAACGCAACCAGACGGCGGCGTTGGTCAAAACGGGGTGATCCAAAGGAAGTCCTCGTTCAATGAGCGCATTCAAGGTCAATGCCACGTCCCAGACAGGGGAATGACAGGGTTGCAGGTGCAACCGATCAACCCGTTGCCCATTTTCAGTCACCGGTGTTTCAACCTCCAAGGCTTCGATTTCACGCAAGGCTTTGGCGATAAGGGGATGCGCCGTGGGATAGCCAAGCGCACGCAACGCGAAGATAGAATTTGCCATGGCGGGATAGATCGCGCCAATTCCGCCATCACCCTCCATGTGCTCCAGCATCCACACCTCAGCCGTTTTCACCGCCTTCTTGCGTAAGGAGACAATGGGATACCGTTCATAAATCTTGAGAATTCCATCGACCCAGACAAAGAAGTTTCGCCAACTGATCCAGGCTCGATCTTTTTCGAACGGTGGTTCGGTTCGATACCGAACCTGTTCACGAGGAATGAGATACAGCTCGTCAATGCCTTCTTCGGAAGATACGTCGCAGGACCGTCTACAGGCGAAAATGATCAACAAAGGAACCATGACGGCTCTGGACCAATAGGAAACCGCATAGATATTAAAATAGAACCACTTAGGAGCCAGAATAATTTCTGGCGGCATACTCGGGATACCTCGCCAATCATATTGTCCAAACAGCGCCAGCGTGATCTTGGTAAATACATTTGCCGACACCACACCGCCCTTTGCCAAAATGGCCTCTCGGGCCTTTTGCATACATGGATCCTCTGGCGACAGTCCAGCTAATTTCAGTGCAAAATAGGCTTTGACTGAAGCACTGATATTGAGAGGACCCCTATTATAAATGGGCCATCCCCCATCGTCCAATTGGGTATGTTGCAAATATCGAACGGCTTTGGCTTCCCGCTCAGCATCAACAAGACCAAGATACCGGCGAAGCATGAGGTACTCCGAGGTCAAAGTCGAATCGGCTTCCAATTCTTCAACCCAAAATCCTTCAACAGGATCTTGTTGTCGTAGTAACCAGGTTTCACTACGTTGCAAGGCCTCTTCGAGAGACTCGGGATGACCTACCGTAGAATGGGAGGATCGACCTTGTGATATTTCACCGGCGGGTTCGGGATTCGGATTATCCGAAACGAGTTTGAGGGAAGGACTCTTGCGCTTCCGGCGACCAGATTTCAAACCTGCGGGAACGGAGGAGAAAAAGCTCTCAGACAACCGTCCCAGAAGATTCTTAAACAAATCCATATTTGAAACGTATGCTAGCTGGTAATGAGAGAGGAGGGTTGCTAAGAACAACCACGAAATCAACTACATAGGACAGCGAGAGACACACCATGGTCCTATGCCTGGTGGCTTATAACAAAGGGGTAGAAGAAGAGTCAAGGAAAATAGGGTCATGTCCGGGCCGTGCTAACCCAAAAGATTCAAGGACATTCCCTCGAACAGTCGTTTCGTTGTCCCTGTGTGTGTTTGGAGGCACACTGGGTTGTTTGGTCTTGGAAAAAACTGGCAACGGCTTCAGGGTCAGGAGGAGACGTCGTTGATCACATTGACCAACATTTTGCCTTCATTAATGGTCCAGACATCACAGGTAGGATCTCCATCAATGTTCCCGATCGCGACAGCCGTAAAGCCAGAACCCGAAACGGCATCAAGCGTGGAGGCTGTACAGCCTGTCGGGAGGGTCCCTAAACTCGTATTGCCCAATTCATAATAGTAATGAGACACTCCATCCAATCCAAAACCAATCGCATCAAAATCGTCCACATATGTATTGTGTTCCACAAAATACGCAATTTCAGTGGTATGAATGTTCACCAAATTCATCTTGGCTTCAGATTGCTTGGCTTTCGCCTGCAATTTGGAAAACTGAGGAATGGCAATAGTCGCCAACAGACCGATAATGGCCACCACGATCATCAGTTCGACCAAACTGAACCCTCGTTGATGGTGAAACATATTGGTCATGCGACTCTCCTTTGGATCGATGTTCAGAATTTGGCGAGGGTGGCCCTGCGCTGACAGCTCATTAGACCTTAAAATTGATCGACACCTTCCTACTCAACTTAACCACCAAGACTTCCAAGTCAACGAACAATCAGCAAGACTACAAGACAACACTATTCGGCATAGGTCCTCACTTGTGGCTGTGGAGGTAACTCGCTGCCAGCTTCAAGTGGCTCTCCGAATCCCGCATCTCGAAAACGATCTTGGAGTTTCCCATTCGTCGGGTCCAATTCGATCGATCGTAACCAAGACTGCTTGGCTTTATCACGGTCATTCTGTAAAAGATAGATTTCTCCCATATGCTCAAAAATTACCGGGTCATCCTTGACCAACTCAGCCGCACGTTTTATTTCGACAAGAGCATCCTGCACCCGCCCCATTTTAAACAGGGCCCATCCCAGACTATCGACATAATATCCATTGTTTGGTTTGAGCGCGACAGCTCGCTGGGTTAACGCCACGGCTTGTTCAATATTCACTCCTCGATCGGCATAGCTATATCCGAGATAATTGAGCGCATCGCCATGGTCTGGATTGAGTTCCATCACCATTTCCATTTCCCGAACCACATCAGGAAAGCGTCCTAACTTGTCATAGGCGGCCCCAAGGTTAAATCTCAGATCCACATTTTTGGGATGGCGCTCCAATCCCACCTCAAACGTTTCCATGGCCATCCTGTGTTGTTCGGATTGAGTATACGTGAGGCCTAACAAAAGATGCGGTTCAGCATTTCCAGGATTCAGTTCGATGGCTCGACGAAGATGCGGCACGGCTTCTTCAAACCGCTTGAGTCGATACAAGGCATAGCCAAGATGAATACGGCTATCGTAAAAGGTTGGATCCAAGTCAATGTTCGTGTGATAGACCTGAATGGCTTGGTCGAGTTGATCAACCTGCACATGAAGTAATCCCAAATAATCTCGAACTTGGAGCTTTGAGGGGTAAGCCTCCACGATATTTGTCATTTCCTCAATCGCTCGGGGGACATCCTCCATCTCCGCAAACACCAGCGCCCGACGCACTTGAGCATTCAGATTATCGGAGGCATTCTTAATTATAAATTCCAACTCTGTTAACGCTCGGTCAAACTCTTTTTGCCGAAGCAACAGCCGCACCAAATCTTGCCGAAACTTTTTGTGATGAGGATTCACATCAGCCAGATACTCTTCCAACACGACTATGGCTTCCGTCACCTGACCATCCGCCTCAAGCAATTGGAATAATTCCCGGTGCGCCCGCTCAAAACGTGGCGCACGCAGGATGGTCTTTCGATAATATTCTTTGGCCTCATCGCCCTTCCCTTGCGCCTGATTGATCTTTCCTAAATAGAAATATCCAATCGATGCGTGGGGAGCCAACTCAATGCCTCGCGCGAACATATCCTCCGCCTCAACAAGCTGCTTCCCTTGGAATAAGAAAATACCTTTTTCCACGTAGCTTTGTGGCCGTTCAGAATTTCTTTCAATCGCATGATCGAACAGGGCCAGAGCACGATCCTTCTTGCCGGCACCTGCAAACATTTTGGCCATCTGCGTCAAAATCCTAGCATCATCAACCGTTCTCGCGTCTATTTGCTCTAATAAGTTTATGGTTTTCTGGATGTTTCCGGATGTGAAGTGCAGGCTCGCCATCTGAAACCGCAAGAACGCGGAATTCGGATCAAATTGCAGGCCAGCGCGGTAGTGTTCAAGGGCCTCGGGAAATTCCTCAGCCAGCTCTGACATATACCCTTGAAGAAAATGATAGTAGGCCAGCGGGGGGAGTGCCGGCTCGGGTAAAAGGACTGACCCGCGTCGTCGTGACAGGCAAAGTGAGCGCGCAGCCGTCCTTCCGAGAGGATGAGTTTCTCCGGTGGGGGGTCGGAAACGCTCGCTGTCACCGCGTACTCGTTCTCGGTCAGTCCTCCGACTCTGACCTCCGGTTTGGCCTCATCGAAGGTCTCGAGGGCCTGCCCGAAGGGCTCGAAAGCCTCGGGGGTCAGGGGTTCGACTTTGACTTTGACGATGTTCAGCATGGGGTGACCTCCTGGGCCGGACAGATGGAGAGTGGTGCAGCTCCCGCGGCCGGTTCGGCGCAGGAGATGAGGGCGGGGCGTACATAGTAGGCTCTGCAGAGCTAGCTGTCGATTCGGGGTCCGACCTAGCTGCGTCCTTCCCGCGACCCAAGCAGAACAGCCAGGTGCCCGGCCAGGAAGGCCCGAGCCTGTTCGGCGTTCCTCTCGCCGAAGGCCCGTGCCAGGGACAGGTGCTCCCAGGCGCTCTCTTCTCTGTGTCGACCCCACGTACCGGCATCTCTCCAGTCGGCGAGCTCC
>JADFRB010000177.1 GCA_022561525.1 Nitrospinota bacterium | reverse complement strand
TCGGAAGATCTGGCCACATCCAGCGCATCCGCAGTAGATCTGTCTAATCTTGAACAGGCTGAAAAGCTGGGGCTTTGAGCCCGTAGAGCCAGCGTGCGGTTTTCTTCCCAACGTTCTTCACGGTATGGTGAACGCGGGCCGGGATGAGGACTTCTTCTCCGATTTTTGGGCGAATGCATCGTCCACCCATTTCAATTTCCAGCTCTCCGGCGATGGCCATGAACAATTCATCGGTGTCATGCCAATCGTCTTTCCAGACTCGGCGTGCGTGATCAATCCACATTCCACAACTGAATCCGCGGGCATGCCATTGTTTTTCAATGTCTGTTTTTTCAACTTGTGCAGTTTTCACAGATTTGCCCTTTCAATTTTAATCCCATTTTTCCGGACCACTTAATGGATTGTACTCCCCTTTTGAAAATTTTCTTTTGCAACAGGGACATTCATTAGGCAATTCTCTGTTGAGGTAATATGAGTAGAGTTTTACCTTAATTGTAATTGGTTTTCTGCAATCCGAATAAGGACAATATATCGTTTCTTCTTTTGTCCCCATTGTGTAGTCATTTCCTTAACCATAAAAATTTTATGAGCACCCCGTGGTTTCGCCACAATTTCGGCAGACCAAGCACATGCCGTTCCGCACTAATTTAAACTGTTTGCAAGTCGGGCAGGGGTCCCCTTCAAACCCGGTTCGATGGGCCGTATCCATCTCTGTGGTGTAGGTGACGGATGTCTGTTTCAATTCAAGTTTGTGTGAGACTTTTCCGTTTCCTCGCCCATTCCCGTGTTGTCCATTTTTATTGCCTCGTCGTGAAGGAAACAGCTCCGAGCTGATGGTGGCAGAGGTAATGGTTCTTGGGTCAGCGGGTTCATCGTCGGTGCATTCAGGGTCTTGTTTGACGGAATCTCCCCGAAGGTCTTCCGGCACGACCTGTTGCAGGTCAGTCCGGTCGAGATACGTGATTGCGAGTTCACGGAAGATGTAGTCGATGATTGAAGTCGACATTTTGATATGGTCATTCAGTTTGACTGGGCCATTGGGTTCGAACCGGGTGAAGAGGAAGGCTTCTACGAACTCTTCGAGTGGGACGCCATGTTGGAGCCCCAAAGAAATGGCGATGGCGAAGCAGTTGATTAAACTGCGGAAGGCGGCTCCTTCTTTGTGCATATCGAGGAAAATTTCTCCCAACGTGCCATCTTCATATTCTCCGGTTCGAAGATAAATTTTGTGACCGCCGACATTCGCCTTTTGGGTATAGCCCACTCGTCGAGTGGGAAGTGGACGACGTTTAGCTAAATACCGAACCATGATGCGTTCCGTGATTTGCTGAGCCTTGACCATGATCTCGTCAGTTGCTTCTGTGGTCTGGATAATGTCACTGGAGGCGCTCAGTGGTTGGCTGAGTTTCGAGCCATCACGATAGAGCGCCACGGCTTTGAGCATGTTTTTCCATCCCAAATAATAGGCATCCTTGACATGGCCGACGGTGGATTCTGCTGGCATGTTGATGGTTTTGCTAATGGCTCCGCTGATAAACGGTTGCGCTGCGGCCATGGTGCGAATATGGGCATCAGTGGAAATATATCGTTTTCCAATTCGGCCACAGCGGTTGGCGCAATCAAAGACGGGCAAATGCTCAGTTTGGAGATGAGGCGCTCCTTCAACTGTCATCGTTCCGCAACAAAAATCATTTGCTGCTAAAATTTCTTCCTGTGCAAATCCTAGTTCCTTGAGCATATTGAACTTTGGGTCATTGAGTTGGGTATCCGTGAACCTTAAGCGATCTCGACAGAAGTCTTCGCCCAAGGTCCATTTATTAAACGCAAATTGAATTTCGAATACCCCATCGAGCGTGGCTTCGATTCGTGCCATGGCCTCAGGGTTAAAGTCTTTCGCCATCAGCGATTCATGGTTGATGAACGGTGCATGTTTCAATGTCCGTGTGCCGGTGGCATAGGTAATAATGTCGTGAATCTGCTCTTGGGTGTACCCGAGTTTCTTCAACGCGGGTGGCAGACTTTGGTTGATGATTTTAAAGTACCCACCACCAGCCAATTTTTTGAATTTGACCAGGGCAAAGTCTGGTTCAATGCCCGTGGTGTCACAATCCATGACCAATCCAATGGTACCGGTTGGCGCAATGACGGTGGCTTGGGCATTGCGGTACCCATGCGCTTCGCCTAATTCAACAGCTCGATCCCATGTTTCTCGTGCCGCGGCAAGGAGGTTGCTGGGCGCCTCACGTTCATCGATACACTGGGGAGGGATGGTCAAGCCTTCGTACGCGTCATAAGACGTCCCATATGTCGCGCGTCGATGATTTCGCATGACTCGCAACATGGATTCACGGTTCTTGGCATAGCCGGGGAACGGTCCGAGTTCCGCGGCCATTTCCGCGGATGTGGCATAGGATTCTCCAGTCAGAATAGCGGTGAGCGTTCCAGTGATGGCTAAGGCCTTAGGAGAGCCGTAGGGAATGCCTTGCCGCATGAGCAGGGAGCCCAGGTTGGCATATCCCAGTCCCAAGGTTCGAAACTTATAACTTTTCTCGGCAATAGACTTGCTGGGGAATCCAGCCATGAGCACGCTAATTTCCAATACGATCGTCCATAGTCGAATCGCATGCTGGTAGGCGGGAACGTCAAATTCCCCTTCTGGGGTCATAAAGGTCCCCAGATTTAACGAGGCTAAATTGCAGGCCGTGTCATCTAAGAACATGTATTCACTGCAAGGGTTCGAGGCATTAATGCGTCCATCCTCTGGACAGGTATGCCATTCATTGATTGTGGTGTCATATTGAATGCCGGGGTCCGCACATATCCACGCGGCCCAGGAAATCCGGTCCCACAATTCCTTGGCTTTGAATGTTTTCGTGGGTTTCCCATCGGTCCGTCGCGTCAAGATCCAGTCTGCATCCTGATTTAAGGCGTCAAAAAACGCATTCGGCACACGAATGCTGTTGTTGGAATTTTGCCCGGAAACGGTTTGGTAGGCTTTGCTATCCCAATTGGTGTCGTATTCATGAAACACAAAATGGGTAAACCCTTCTTGTGCGTAGGCATACATCCGTTGAATGTAGGGCTCAGGAACGGCGGAGTCACGAGCGGCCTTCAGGGCCTGTTTGAGCGAAGGATTCCGTTGTGGGTCGATTTCTACAGATGTCTGGTCGCCGGATTTGAGCTGGCACGCCTGAAGAACCGCATTTAACCGTTGGGCACAGACTTTTGATCCTGTGACCATGGCCGCGACTTTTTGTTCTTCGATAACCTTCCAGTCGATGAATTGTTCAATGTCGGGATGATCGAGATCCAAACACACCATCTTGGCGGCCCGACGAGTGGTGCCCCCAGATTTGATCGCGCCTGCCGCGCGATCGCCAATCCGTAGAAATGACATGAGGCCGGAGGATTTTCCACCTCCGGATAAGGGCTCATCGTGACCTCGTAGTTTGGAAAAGTTCGTTCCGGTTCCAGACCCATATTTGAAGAGCCGGGCTTCACGAACCCACAGATCCATGATGCCACCTTCGTTCACGAGGTCATCGGAAACGGATTGGATAAAACAGGCATGGACTTGAGGGCGTTCATAGGCGTTCTTCGATCTGTTGAGTCGTTTGGTGTTGGGATCGACGTAATAATGTCCTTGCGAAGGACCAACAAGCCCATAGGCACTATGGAGGCCTGTATTAAACCATTGTGGCGAATTCGGGGCCGCCATTTGTTTGGCCAACATAAAACACAATTCATCATGAAACGTGTGTCCGTCCTCATCCGTATCAAAATATCCATGGGTTTGGCCCCAGCGGGTCCAGCACCCTGCAAGCCGATGAAAGACTTGTCGAGCATCCCGTTCACACCCCGTGAGCGGGTTTCCGTCGGCATCTTGGAGGGAGGCTCCCTGCTCATCCAATTGTGGGATCCCGGCTTTTCGGAAATACTTTTGGGCTAAGATATCCACGGCAAGCTGAGACCATTGCTCCGGCGCCTGGATATCACTAAGCTGAAATACCACCGAACCATCCGGATTCCGAATTTCAGACGATCGGGCCGAAAAGGGAATGGTTTCATAGGGACTATGACCTGTTTGAGTGAAACAACGCTTGATTTTCAAGCCAATTCTCCTTTGCCTTTGAGGAAAGAAAGGTCAGGTCGTAATGGAGCGACTGTAAACATATCCCATGGCATTTTAGTGTACCATTTGCTTAAATCAGGAAGGAGATTATCAATCGAGGAGGCACAATCTATAGGGGTTAAGGTAAATTGTCAATACTAAATATTGTGTTTTTAGATAAAATGATGGGGATAAAAGTGAATAGCCTGTGAACAAAGAAAAGCCATAAAATGTCAATGTGTTGCAAGGAAATATATCGAGTTATACACAGGTTGATTAGGGTTTGACTTTCATATCCACAGGCCTTCCTTCATTCTGTCCAATTTTTTTTAAAGATGCCTTTCCGTAAGGGGAAACTGGCTTGGAAATACCAAAAGATGTTGAAAAATGGCGTCAGCGGCGTCCTCATGGTTTGTCTCTGGTCGCTTGTTTTTGTCGCTAGGTTGTGATCTTTCGTGCCCTCATTTTTTTGAGCGATTAGCGACAAGGTCCCTGTTTTCCATTGATCCGGCCGTTCCTTGGGACTAGGCTTGTCTCTTGTCTTGAGTAAGGCCGAAGGGCCTCTTCCGGCCTCGATTTTTTCACTCTGGTCGTACTATGCTAAGGGGTGAATGGTGAGGAACGCTGGCATGGGACCGAATTTCAGCGAAGGTCTCAATTAAAAATTGTGAGGTGATGGCATGTATGTGTGGAGTAAGCGAATCGTCCTGACGTTATTGGTGTTGTTCGGAATTCTGGAGGTAGTCTTTTGGCTGACGTCAACTGGTGAAGAAGCCAGTATACTCGTAACGCGAACCACCCATTGGATGGCCTTGAACTATGTACTGTTGCTGGTATGGGTGTTTGTATGGATGTACGATCAAGCGCGAGTACGGGGGAAGAACATCTGGATTTGGATGCTCCCGTTTTTTATCGCCCCCTTGCCGACGTTAATGGCGTTTGTGTTGGTGCTGCAACGTCGGGCCAAGTAAGGGAATGTTGAAAAAGGGCGTCAGCGGCGTTCTCGGCCCTTTGTCGTGCTCACGTACTATGAGTACGCTCCGCGCGCCAAAGCGCCTGCGGCCTTGCTGAGCGCACCTTTTTGAACATTCCCTATTGCCTTTGGTGGTCAATAAAATAAGTCACATGGGAAAGGCATTATGAAAAATTCTAAAGTATTCAACAGCCCCAAGATCAAGCGGGGCTGGGTGAGACTCGCTATCCAATAAGGACGCGGGACTC
>JADFRB010000176.1 GCA_022561525.1 Nitrospinota bacterium | reverse complement strand
CTCCTGTAATTCAAACTCGGCCACGACCCCATTGCCCTCTAGTTGTAAGGGAATGGTCGAGCCCAGGCGGAGGTGTAAGCTATTGGCACTGAAGCACACTCCATCAGGAGTGACCGAGGTGGTATGCACATCCCGGGCATAATTAAAAGCAGGGAAACATTCCAGCCTGAACGTTACGTTTCCTCGAATCGCTTGCACACGACGAACGATCCCATGATAACCCACGTCGGTTTCTTTGAGTCCGACGGGCATAAAGTCAATGATATCTCCAACGCCCTGGGTCGAAAGAAACCGTGTGACTAACACATTGGTGTCAGGCCAGTAGTATTGTTTTTGGGTCGCGGTATTGTCCTTGATCGCAATCTTAAACCATCCCCCTTTGTGTTCATCCAGGATGGCCGCAAAGATGCTTGGGGAATCAAAATATGGGAAGCAAAACCAGTCGATGGACCCGTTCATTCCCACAAGGGCCGTGGTATGCATATTCCCAATCAATCCGTAGTTTTCGATCGGCTGGTAGGGCATTACTTACTCCTTAGTCGCTCGTTCACTGGCTTATAATCACAATTAATGAGTGTTTTATCGGTTTTTTGTCCAGGAACCCGAAGCATGGGCTTGGATTTCTTGGAAGGTGTCTGGGTGTTGGTTCGGAACAAGGTCCAACCGTTCTACATGTTGCCCAGTCCGTTTTCTTCAATCTGTCGGTTTCCCAAGTGTTGGATGGGACGGGCATGGTGTCCAATGATGTGGACGAATTGCTCCACATCCTGTTGGGAAATGAGGATCGGTTCCTCCAGGATAACCCACTGGACCCCCTCTGTACAGGATGGAGTGGTGAGAGAACCTGAATACGAAAAATGGCGCATGTGAGTCAGGAGAATATCGGTAAGGCTCATGTCCGAGGGATCGACACTTCTTGCCCGATTTGTTCCGGTAGCCATTGCCAGAGCTTCCCAAGCACGGGTTCTTCTACACCAAGTTCCCACATGACCGCAATCATGAGGATATGTCCTCGGTCATCTTGATGAACCAAACGCATCTCCATGGGAAATGCTTTTCCGTCACTGTGATGTTCGCTTGGTTCATGAACACGAAATTGGCGCCATCTCGGCGGTTGTGAGCGGAAATCCAGTATTCTCTTGTCACCTAATTGCCAGCGAGGAACTGAAGAATCGCAGGGTTCACGATTGTAGGATTTTCCCATTGTGGAATATGGCCTGAGTTGGGCACTTCTAGGAAGGTGCTCTGGGCCATGGTCGTGTGCAGGGTTTGACCCACGGATGGCGGAAAAACTCGATCATTTTTTCCCCAAATAATGAGTGTGGGATGTGAGATGTCTCCTAACAATGGGGCGAAGTGTTCTTCCCATTCTTGAATCTGGTCGATTTGTGAATAGAGCGGGGGAAGAAATTCAGGATCCTGGCGGTTTCGATAGGAACGCTCGATGACGAGTGGTGTGATGTGGTTGGGATTATGAATAATTTCGGTCAGGATTCGTTTGGTCATCCATCGTCCGGCGATCCACATCCCCAATCGTGCGAGCCAGATAGGGGGACGGGTGTTGATGAAACGCTTGTATGAAGGAGAGGCGATACTCTCTACCATATTGGCGGGGAATCCACTGATAAGCACGAGTTTTGACACGCGTTCCGGGTGGGTCAAGGCCATGCCAATAGCCACGCCTGCACCCATGGAGTTGCCGATGAGCGTAGCTTGTGGAATGCCTGTCTTATCCATAAATTCTGTGATGGAATTGAGGAAGAGAGTCGGGGAGTAGTCGATCTCCGGTTTCTCAGATAGTCCGGATCCTAACATGTCGAGGGTGATGACTCGATAGTGTTGTGCCAGTTCTTCCTGTTGATGCTCCCATTGCCACATTGATCCGCCGAATCCGTGAATGAGGATGACGGGAGGACCTTGGCCTTCATCGAGATAGGCGAGCGTATGGCCGTTGACAGTAGTTGTGTGGACGGTATGTTGGTGAAGCAAATCGATATGTCGGGGAGTTCCTGGTGTTTTGGATGTGCAACCGGTCACAAGAAGCATGGTGAGCAACATTGGAACAATTGCAGGTTGGAGGCTAGGCATGCTGCTCAAATGAAGAGAATAGTTGGACTAACGTATCCCCACCTTACCTCCCCTTACAAAGGGGAGGAATTCATTTTCTGAGTTGCAGAAGCCATGCTGAAGAATGGCATTATTCTATTTGGATCAGGGTTTCGTCGGAGTTGACCTGATCGCCTTCTTTGACGTGAATGGATTTCACCGTGCCGTCGATGGGGGCGGTCACTTGGTTTTCCATTTTCATCGCTTCGATGACCAGGACCGGATCGCCTGTGGAAATTTTGGCTCCTTCGGCTACTAACACCTTGACGACGCGACCCGGCATGGGTGTGGTCACGTCTCCCGGACCACTGGCTTTAGGGCGTCCGCCCTTAGCTGTGCCCACACTGACAGGGGATTCCGGACCGCTCGCTAGCACTTCTTGCAGGGTTTCGAGATACACTTCTTCGAGTTTATCATCGACTTTTATATAATAGGGCTTTCGTCCATCCACGGTTTTACCAGAGCCGGAGACGTGAATGTGATACGTCTCGCCGTGCAGCATAACTCGAAATTCTACCGGGGCCAGATGGAGATCACGGGAATCTGAAGTTTGTCCGCCTTGTGGGGAAGGTTCGAGTATTTCGGGTTTGAGTTCTCCCCGTTCACGCTCATCGATGAATTGAAGCGCGACCGACGGGAAGAGGGCATAGGACAAGATATCTTCCGCCGAGACTTTGCGATCGGTTAACTCTTTTTTCGCTTCCGGCAATTCGGGATCTAAATTATCCGCCGGTCTTCCTGTGATGGGTTTTTCACCGGCACTCGCCTTTTGCCGTATTTTGGAATTCAACGACCCTGGTGGTTTTCCGTAAAACCCGAGGAAATAATTCTTCGTTTCGTTGGTGATGACTTTATAACGCTCACCGGTCAGGACATTCATGGTTGCCTGGCTTCCTACGATTTGGCTACTCGGGGTGACAAGGGGCGGATACCCCATGTCTTTTCGCACCCGAGGGATTTCTTCCAGCACTTCTTGCATTTTTTCAATAGCATTTTGTTCAGTCAATTGTAAGGCAAGGTTCGAGAGCATGCCTCCCGGCACTTGAGAAAGCAGAATGTCGGTATCCACACCCGTAAAGTCACTTTCAAACTGATGGTATTTCTTTCGAGCCTCTCGCAGTTTTGCCGCAACAGGGGTGAGTTTTTTTAAATCCAATCCCGTGTCATAGGGCGTATCCCTCAGCGCGGCAATAAACGTTTCGGTGGGTGGATGCGAGGTGCCGCCGGAGAGGGGAGACATGGCGGTGTCCAAGATATCGAGCCCGCCGAGAATCGCCATGAGCGAGGACATGGACGCCATGCCCGAGGTGTAATGTGTGTGCAGATGAATGGGGACGCGAACGGCAGCTTTCATGCGTCGCACGAGTTCGTACGCTTCAAACGGAGGGAGCAATCCGGCCATATCCTTGATGCAGATAGTGTCCGTCCCAAGACCTTCGAGTTGTTTGGCCTGTTCCACATAGTGATGCAGGCTATGGACGGGGCTGACGGTGTAGCAAATCGTCGCCTCAACATGTTTCTTGCATTGCTTGACGATTTTCATTGCCGGCTTGATATTGCGAATGTCGTTCAGGGCATCGAAAATGCGAAACACGTCGATGCCATGCTCTGCGGATTTGACAATGAATTGTTCCAACACATCGTCGGCATAGTGGCGATAGCCGACTATATTTTGTCCGCGCAGCAACATTTGCAGCCGTGTGTTCGGAGCGGCTTTGCGGAAGGTTTTGAGGCGTTCCCATGGATCTTCTTTTAAAAATCGCAAACATGCATCAAAGGTTGCGCCACCCCACACCTCCAGTGACCAGAACCCAACTTTATCAAGTGCCTCGGCTGCCGGGACGAGGTCTTCGGTTCGCATCCGCGTAGCCAACAGGGATTGATGACCATCACGCAGTGCGACATCAGTCAGAAAAAGCTGTCGCCCTTGGGAGGGTTCGAGCTCAAAGGTCTCCGGGCGTTTTTTAGGAGTTTTCTTTTTCACAGCAGGCTTCGAGGGTGGTTTGCTCTTAGCCGTTGGCTTTGGTTTCAGTGCCATAAAGTACCTTTGGGTTTGAAAGAATGTTGGTAAGCACTCAGGTATTTAGGCTGAAGACTGAAGACTGTCACTCACCACGTCACGCTCGGATCAAGCTATTCATGATTGTTCCCTAACAGCCTTCGACCTTCAGCCTATCCACCTGGAAAAGTTACGACTGCTGTGATCCTCGATTGTTCTTACAATAGAACGTTGAATAATTGAAAAATTTTCATAATGTCGTTCACATGTCGCTTATCCCATGAATTTTCAAGAGCAACAGGGGATGTTCAAAAAGGTGCGCTCAGCAAGGCCGCAGGCGCTTTGGCGCGCGGAGCGTACGGGTTAGTACGTGAGCACGACAAAGGGCCGACCTGCCTGCGCGAAGCCGCTACGGCGGAGGCAGGGAACGCCGCTGACGCCCTTTTTCAACATCCACTGAAAGGAACGCGACGTGGCGAACTATACGGGACCGGTGTGTAGGATTTGTCGGCGAGAAGGGGTGAAACTCTTTCTCAAAGGAACACGGTGTATGACAGACAAATGCGCGATTGAGCGACGGAGTTATCCACCAGGGCAACACGGACAAGGCCGATCACGAGCGACAGACTATAGTGCGCAGCTTCGTGAAAAGCAAAAATTACGGCGCATGTATGGTGTGCTAGAACGCCAGTTTCGATTGACGTTTAAACGGGCCGAACGCCAAAGTGGGGTGACCGGGGAAAACTTGCTGCGCTTATTGGAGCAACGTTTGGATAATGTGGTCTATCGTATCGGGTTTGCCCTATCTCGAAAACAGGCTCGCCAATTAGTGAATCATGGGCACATCCTGCTCAATGGGAAAAAAGCCGACATCGCATCCATCACAACTTCCGTGGGTGATGTGATCACCGTGAAACAGAAGAGTCATGAACTGTTGGCTATAACCAGTGCGTTGGAAGTGGCGGAAGGACGAGGGGCTCCTGGTTGGATTGATGTAGACCGCGAGGCATTTCGTGGGTCTATCAATGCCCTGCCAGTGAAGGATGATATTGGCGCACCCGTGAATGAACAGGTGATTGTTGAGTTGTACTCTCGATAATGGGAATGTTGAAAAAGGGCACCAGCTGCGTTCTCGGCCCTTTGTCGTGTTCACGTACTGCCGTGTACGCTCCGCGCGCCAAATGGCCTGCGGCCTTGCTGGATAGACCCTTCGGAAAGACTCAGGGCATGCCTTTTTGAACAT
>JADFRB010000175.1 GCA_022561525.1 Nitrospinota bacterium | reverse complement strand
TAGAAGTATTGTTTCGGCGTACTCCCTGCAAGCCGTTGCATCCGTGGCAAGACAAACTGCTTGAGCCGATCGCGTGGGGCATTGTAGCACTGGTAGCACTTGCTAAGATTTCCTACTTTGATGGCAACGTTACTATGTGCTTTCATTTTTGCCCCTCAAGATCATTTAACGCTATCGGCAACAAATTCAATATTTCTTGCGCCCATGAATTGATCTCCCCGTATGTTTTAACCAACATACCATTTACGACACGAAGTAACAGACGGGCTTGCTGCTCTTCGATGGAATTATCGTAGAGATAGGCACGGTCGACAATTTTGGCTGTCAAAGAGCAATTTGCCAGCGATTTCGCATAACGGCTGATGATTTTACCGATAGGCACATCATGCCCGCCTTGCATGACTCGTATAGCAACCCGTTTGGCGTTAATCGAGGGATCGTCTGTTCCTACAAAAAATAATCTCACGAAATAACCTGCCAACTTGGCACGACGGATGAAATCAACCTTATCGGGTGCGGACAATACTGTTTCGAAAGCTAGGCTTTTGCTTTGGCACAGGCATTCCTCACGAATTTCAGCCGCTTGTTGTGCGGCTTTTAACACCAAAGAAGGTGAATTCCAATCTCCAAATTGATCACGCGCAATCAAGTCTGGGTTGACATAGACACACCCCGTCATCCACTCGTGTTTGAGTAATTGTTCGGTAATCGACGTTTTACCCGCCCCGTTTGGACCGGCCACGATAATCAATCGAGGTTTATGGTATTCATTCATTGCTTTCCTTGCACTTGATTAACTCGCCTTATTTCCTTGCGCAGCATCTCCATGAGTTGTTCATGGGCGATAACAGCCTTTTTGCGCACTTCAACGATTACATCGTTCATCAAGGCGTTTAATTGTTCGTCTGTAGGTTCGTTTGCAATGTCATTCAAGTCAAATGATTTGGTATTCATATTTTTTCCCTTCAACAAAGACAAAAAAGCAAGCGCTTTTCATGCGATCATAACTCTTTAATGGTGCGAATAAATGCGCGTCAACTTCTTCTTCGATAGCAATCGGTCACCTTGCTTTACCCAGATGCTCCTGAAACTCGCTGAAGCGAACACGAAAGGCGACAAGCGTCTCGTGTTGCTCAAAGCTTAGATCCTGCCAGTTTGCGAGGGGTAATGTTTAAGGGCACCCCTAAAAACCGTCCTTTTCCGTGATGGCGGCGTCAGCCGCGTGCTCAAATCCTCATGTATTCGCCCATACACTCCGGTTTTCCGCGCGCGGCTTCCTTGCCCTCACAAAAAATGCCTGGTTTTTAGAGGCGCCCATTAGGATAACGGAAAACCTGTTAGGCTTTCAGATCATAATGACCATAAAGGCAAGCCAGACCTTTTTATGCCAATCAGGACAGTGCATAGGGTTGAACAATGCATGAAAAATCGCAAGTAAAAAGGCCCTGCTGAAAGAAGCGCTTCACATTTTACAGTTGCATGGACAGGCATCAAGAGCAGAAATAGCCGAAAAGGGCATGCTAGCCGTCTTTATCCATTTAGCTAACATTTTTGAAAACCTATATTTATTCCAGTTCCTCAGTGCCCGCAGCGATGGGCCACCACGCAGGATGAAATGACCGGCGCCTTGTGTATAGCTGCTGCCATCTTATGGCCCCTCTGACAGGCAGGGGAGGCAGCATGAGATACTGCAGCTACGAGGAGAGGTTATTTTCTAAGCAGCTCGTTCAAAAATTGAATATAATTCACAACAATCGTCAAGAGCATTTTTTTCAGGAAACTTTTCGTACAGAGGGAGATTGTCAGGCGGAGGCCGCAGACGCGAGCTTTTGGGTTCGAGAGAGTATTTGAGTCGGGATTCCAGTGTCTCTACAATCTTGAAGAATTTCCGCCAAAATCCCCTTATTGGCTGAAGGAATGGCAATGAGGATTTCTTCTGCTTGATGTTTTTGAACAATACTTGGGAGGTCCATCCGCGTCCCCATAACCGGAATACCATGAATTTCGCGCCCTGATTTACCTCGATCATCATCAATAAATCCAATGGGCACATAGTTTATAGTTGGATTATTGCGAATTTCCCGTAAGGCAATCTCTCCAGCATCACCGGCTCCCATGATCAACAACCGTATCCCTTTGGGCCGAACCCAGGACCCCAGGTATTCCTTAATCATCCGAATAGCCACTCGCACCCCGCACACCCCCAGTAACAACACCATCCAATCTATAAAAAATACCGCACGGGAATAATTTTCAAACCGGAACACCATGGTCATGAGCACGACACTGACCAGAGAACTGAGTGACACCGCTTTGATAATATTGATTAAATCTTTGATTCCCACATACTGCCAAATTCCACGATACAGACCAAAGTAAAAAAAGATCCCTAACTTGATCGGAATCAAAAGAGGAAGAGACTGCACAACCACTTGATCGTAAGGGGAGGGAAGACCATCAAAACGAATGAGAAATGCCACGGTAAAAGACAATCCTATAAGGACGGAATCCAGTGTCACTTCACCAATTCGTTTTTTTTCCATAAGAAACAAATTGAGAATGACATTCGAGGATTTTCCTTCGAAGCGTGTAGCCTTTTTTCCGTAGGCCACAAGGCCGCTCAAGAAGATACCGAAATACAACAGAGCAATGACAACAAGAACTGCAGAAATGGTGGTATACAACCAATCATATTTTAAGCCCACAACGGCAAGAACCCCACACAGCATACTCATGGTGTAGAAAAGTAGAACTGTCGTCCGTTCTGAAAGCCCAAAGGCTACCAATCGATGTGAGGTATGGTCCCGTCCACCCTGAGAAATGGGGCGACCATTGAAAAAACGTACAAAAGACACAAAGGCCGTATCAAAAATCGGAACGGCTAACACTAATACTGGGATTAACATCGCAAACAGGACATTTGTGACATTTTCCCACTGCCCAGTCACCGCCAATGTGGACAGGGTAAACCCCAAGAACAGGCTTCCGGAATCACCCATGAATATCTTCGCGGGATAAAAGTTAAACCATAAAAATCCCAAAGTGGCCCCGACCAAACTGGCACACGCCAACACGACCACGGGATTGCCCGTACTGACCCCAGCGAACATCAAACAAAAAGCTGCAATGCAGGCCGTTCCTGCGGAAAGACCATCCATATTATCGAGGAGGTTAAACGCATTGGTGACTCCAACAATCCAAACCAAGGCCAATGCAAAGGTAAGAATTGACCAGTCGAACAACCCGAGAAATTGCCCGCCTGCGACAAACATACAGGCAACCCCAATTTGTCCAATCAATTTGGTATAGGGTTGAAAGTGCAGAAAGTCATCGAGCAATCCCATTCCACAGATTAAAAAAGCCCCAAAAAGAAGGAGCTGAAGTGAGGGATACTCTCCGACGAAAAACAGTAGAGGAAGAAGATAAGCTAAAAATATAGCCACTCCGCCAAGGAGTGCGGTAGAAGTCTTATGCCATCGATCATTCTGAGGAAGGGCGACATACCCGTACCGAACTGCAAACCTTCGAACGGTTTCAGTCAAAATAAAGGACAGAGCCAAGGAACCTGCCAGTACTAAAAATGCCGAACTCAGCACGTTTCAGAACCCTTCTTTTGGAAATACTCTGTCACCCTCGAAACAATTCCTACCACATCTAAGGATGGTTTATACCCAATCAAGTTTTGTATTTTTTCAATGGAAGGAACCCGCCGTTGCATATCTTCAAAACCTTCTTCATAAGCTTGTTCATAGGGAATAAATGTTACTTCAGATCGCGAGCCCGTGATATCTTTCACCAGAAATGCCAGATCCCGAATACTAATTTCCTCAGTTCCTCCAATATTAAAAATTTCTCCCACTGCCTGAGGATGTTTAGCTAGTTGTACGACGGCTTGGACAAGATCTCCCACCCAAGTAAAACATCGTGATTGCTGCCCAGTTCCATACACCGTAATAGGTTTCCCGGTTAAGGCTTGAGAAACGAATCGTGGAAGTACCATTCCATATTCGCCGGTCTGTCTGGGTCCTACAGTATTAAAAAAACGAACGACGATGGTTGGACAACCTTTTTCCTTCCAATACGCCAACGCCAAAAATTCATCGAGTGCTTTGGAACAGGCATAACTCCACCGGCCTTTAGTGGTGGGGCCTAATACTAAGTCATCTTCTTCCCGAAACGGAACTTGGCTACCCTTCCCATAGACTTCGCTGGAAGATGCGATAACAACTGTTTTTTTCTTCTTGGCGGCATACTCCAACACATGCTCCGTTCCCTTCACATTGGTCTCAATCGTTCGAACGGGACTTTCGACAATTAAACGTACGCCCACCGCTGCAGCGAGGTGAAAGACAATATCAGCCCGATCAATCAGCTCGGCCAACAAAAATCGATTCATGATCGTATCGAAAAAATAATGAAATCGAGGATGTTGTTGAAGATGTTCAATATTTTCTACGCTACCAGTGGAAAGGTCATCAAGAATAAAGACTTCTTCTCCCTGAGCAAGGAGGGTGTCCGCCAGATGTGAACCGATAAAACCAGCACCGCCTGTAATAAGAGCCTTCATAATATTTTTCCAACAATTAAATCGACGAGGATTTCAAATTAATATTTTTTGGCTTCCAATTTAAGAATGGGCCTGAACTTGAAAGCCATTTTTCTTTAACAAATCCCCATACAGAGATCGAATGTCCTTCAATAACCGCTCTTTAGTAAATTTGGCTTTGGCCAACTCTCGCCCGGCTCTCCCCATGACAGTTCTTTTTTTTGGGTTAGACGCCAAGAATTCCAAGGCATCGGCTAATCCATGAGCATCTTGGGACGACACCAGAATGCCATTATCATATACGGTGAACTGCCCGTTCATTCTTCCCAACACACGTTGCCCAACCCCAACCATTAAATCTCGAACCCCTCCCACCTCGGTAGCGATAAAGGGCTTCCCAGAGGCCATAGCCTCAATTAACACTACAGGGGTGCCTTCATTGAGGGAGGTAAGAATAACGATGTCTAGCGAAGAATACAATTGGGCCATATCGTGTTGCCAGCCTAAAAACCTTACTCCCCCAGAAAATTGTTCTTTCTGAGCGGCTTGTTTGAGCGAAACCTCTAAAGGGCCCCCTCCAGCGATCCAGAGTTGAAATGGCACCGTTGATTGGGAATCAAGAAGTCTCAGGGCGTCTAGGGCCAAAAATGGATTTTTAATGTCTACTAAACGACCAATGTGCCCGATAACCAGGGGAAAAAGACCATCCTGCCCAGGTTGGGTATTTTGGGTTGCACCCGACAAAGCGATCATCGTGGCAAAAAACGAAATCTGCTATTCCGTTGGGGTTTCGGGAATAGGTCAGGGTTTTTCGCAAAG
>JADFRB010000174.1 GCA_022561525.1 Nitrospinota bacterium | reverse complement strand
TATCGGGAATCCAGGTTTGTCCTTCGGTCATTTCGACCCCCAGGAGAAATCTGTAGTTCGGCCACGTATGAGATTTCTCGCTCTGCTTGAAATGACAAAAAGAACGCGTTGGGCGCGGCGGAGCCGGAGTCCCGAATCGACTTTTCGGCGAGGGCTGTTTGAGTTCTTCGACAAGGCTCAGGATAGACTCCGGCGAGTTCCCGAGCCATCTTGACCTGTCCTTGTATGATTCAAAGAAAGGTTGTGGCCCAAACACCATGAGCCGCCTTTTGACTGAAGCGCAAGTAGCGAACGAAGGTAAAAAGACTGTACCCTATGGGCGAGTACTTTTGTAAAGGGAACCGGGGGTCATTCTATTTTAGATTGCTGGTGACCTGCACGCGTCGCCATTCTTCGAGGCAGGGTTGGGGGTTTGGTCGGGCGGGAACAACTGACAAAATCATCGCCAAGGTCGAAATCGGCATAGCGAACGAGGGCAAAAACAACGAGGTTCCAACAATTCTTTGGATATTTGGGATTGATGGCTGCACACATGACGGCCATGCCGTCAATGTTGTTGAAAAACTTCCGCACGGTGAGATAGTTCACGACCCCGCCTATGCAGATGCCAATGAGGTGTTCTGAGCCAGACGGGAGTTGTTCGCAGTCATTAAAGACTGGGCATACTCATAATTGTTGGCTCGCAAAATATAATACGATTGATACATGTAACAGCGGTACCGATATTGTTCCGGCACCCCGTTGCACGGATAGAAGATGTCGGTCAGAGAGAAAACCCCGCTCCCGCCGTTAAACACTTCCACATGGTTTTCCATGAACACGCCATCCAGGCACATGTCTTGTTCACGCCAATTCGCAAACTGTTCACAACGTGGGACCGCTCAAAAGACATCGTGCTCGTACACTTTGGCCAGTGCATGACCCATGCCATGAAAACATTGCATCCGAACATTGGATTGTGGGGACTGACCCACGTTGGAGCCGGGGGTGGCAATATCGAGTTCCTCCACACTTTGGCTCTTGGCCTTTATTTGCGCCTGCAACGAATTCTCTAACACCCCATGATACAAGGCATTGCCGCAGGTATTGTCGGTGTGGGCCAGCGCTTGGCCCACTTCCCCGTCAAACAACGTGAATAAAAGTGCCCGAGATGATGAGCATTGGGATGGCAATAAAATTCTTCCTGCTCCCATGCTCCAATGATGTCATTCAATATGCTCACGACCTGCTCGCGCGATTCGCGGGTCGTCAACCCCGTCAGTTGGCCCATGACGCAATGGGCATTGCGTTTGCAATTTTTTAAAATGGCAGAGACAAGCTGATCGGGTGTTTGGTTTGATGCTGAAGTTTGGTTGGATGCCGCCGGTAGTTGGCGTTGAGAAAGGTGAGATTCCCGTGATGCCCTCCTGTTGACGAGGCCAGGGCTGTCCCCCCCATTATCCTGCCAGCGATACCCACGAGCCAGAGGATGGCTGCCTGAGATTGGACCCTGGTTGCTTCTCATACCTGCTTCATCATTAGGCTACGAGCCACTTCATGAAGATTGTCCGATGCCGCTAGCTTCCCATGCCTGATAGGCCATCCATTCACCAACCTCGACAAAACCCCTGATAAAAAAGAAGGCCCACCAGCAGTCTAGATGAGCCTTCTCCAAGAGAGGATGCAACAATAGAGTTATTTTCTCCCAAGGTCTGTTCCGAGTCAATACGTCGTTTATCGAATAGCGCAACCGCCCGTTCCATGAGATTCTGCAAATTACTACTGAGAAAGGAGGCCAAGGTAAATGGAAGCAAAAACAACGGCCAAAATTAAAGCATTGCCACAGTGTCACCGGTGCCAAGGCTCGTTGGTCTTGGATCACGAACAAGACCTGATCACCGGCTTAAAACTCTCCGTGCTCTTGTGTATCAACTGCGGTAGCCGAACGCCATTGATGAAAAACCCCGTTCCCCTCTACCGCAATTAAATGTCCCTGGGAAGACTCCTTTTCGAAAAAAGGAGTCTTCGGTCTATCGATCCACCTTCACCTTTCTCATTGAAAATAATTAGGGGAGATCTCAACGAGGCTTACCTCGATCCCAAAATAACCAATATGCTAAAAACGGGGGGGGAGAGTTTGGGGTGAGTGACGGGAATTGAACCCGCGACCTCCGGATCCACAATCCGGCGCTCTAACCAACTGAGCTACACCCACCATCCAGATCTGATACGGACTGAGAATTGCAGTGATCGATAGGGGGAAAGAATTTTAGCAAATGACCCCGGTGCCCGCAAGATAAGGCCTTTGCGTTTTTCGGGCACCTCGAAAATTTTTTCGTTCCACCGTTGGGTCTCCGCTCCTCAGCTTGTTCGACGATCAAATGCCGCTTGCATTTCTGACACAATTGCCTGCGCCGCAGCGTGGGGATCGTCCGCGTCACGGATAGGCCGGCCCACGACTAAATAGTCCGAACCCTGTTCAATCGCTTGAGTGGGCGTCGAAACCCGAGCCTGGTCATGAGTCTCTGCACCAGCGGGGCGAACGCCTGGAGTCACGATGGATAGTATCTGAGCGACCGCCTGCCGAATGGCATAGGGTTCTTGACCGGAGGCGACCACACCATCACAGCCCACCTCCGCGGCGGTTTTGGCCCTGGCCACCACTAACTCTGAGACGCTCCAGGTAGAACCACTCTCTTGCACATCCTGCAGGGTAAAACTCGTTAACACCGTCACGGCTAGAATCTTCAAGTCTGGTTGTGCCCGTTTACCTTCAACCGCCGCTTGCATGGTTTTTCGATGGGCATGAACGGTGAGAAATTGCACACCCAGGTCCGCCGCCCGAGCAGTCGCGCGCTTCACGGTTTGGTCGATGTCAAAAAACTTCAGATCCAGAAAGACCTCCTTCCCTCGCTCCTGAACCAGTTTGAGGACGGCTGGGCCCGCACTCGTAAACAGCTCCAACCCGATTTTGACAATTCGCACGGAATCGTGAAGCTGATCGAGCAAAATCTCTGCTGCCCGAGCATCAGGCACATCCAAGGCCACCATCAACCGATCCCGTGCGTCGATGTTTGCCAACCCTTACTTCCCTTCTCCCATGTTTTCCATTGACCCTTCGGGGGGACGTATGTTAGACATTAAAGGTTCGCGACTAGAATTTCTAATGGAGGACGTACATGCCAGTTGTTCATAAATCTGCGATCAAACGAGCCCGGCAGTCTATTAAGCGTCAGCAGCGAAACCGGGCCATTCTGCACGGGACCAAAACCGTGGTAAAAAAGGTTAAAGCTGCCGTGGCTGAAAAAAATTCTGAATTGGCTCAATCACTACTTCGTGAAGCGACCTCGGCTTTTGCTAAGGCCGCGACCAAAGGAGCACTTCATCGAAAAACCGCTTCCCGCAAAATTTCCAGACTTACCATCAGCGTGAATTCTACAACACCCAAGTCATAACCGCTCAACACACTTCTTCCCCAGACCAATTTAGTCTAAAGGAAGATGTATGTCCTGAATTGCAGGAGGAAAGGGGCTGTTGAAAAAGGCCCGCTCGCCTGCGCGAAGCCGCTTCGGCGAAGCCAGGTCCAGCAAGGCCGCAGGGGATTTGGCGCCCGCAGCGTACATGGAGTACGTGAGGACGACAAAGCCCCGAGAACGCCGCTGGCAGCCTGTTGCAACAGCCCCAATAGGAGAATGGTATGATTAAGCTCATTCGCGAAGGCTCAGTAAAATACCCCTGGCTGCTCAAGATCATTATCCTCCTCATTGCCGTTACCTTTATGATTGGGATGGGCTGGTTTGGGTATGAAAGCTCACAGCAACCCAATGCCGTAGCCATTGTCGGGCCCTATACAGTCAGTCTTGAAGAATTCCGTCGGGTCTATACTCGTATGTATCGATTTTATAAGGATGAGCTGAAACAGGAATTGGTGGACGAGAAAGAATTAAAACAACAGGTCATCCAAAGTATGGTCGACAAAAAAGTATGGCTGGTGACGGCGGACGAATGGGACATTGGCATTTCGCCCGATACCCTCCGCTATGAAATTAGGAAGAGGAAAGAATTTCAAACAGACGGAACGTTTGATGCGGGACTGTACCATCGGCGCCTTTCCGCGAATCGGTATACACCAAAAGAATTTGAACAACAACTGACCAGAGATCTCCAGACGCAACATGCACAAATAATTGTCCAAGATGTCGCCACGCTCAATCCATCGGAAGTGCAGGAAGCAGAGGAGTTAGCCGCGCGTCAAACGGCTGGCATGGAGGATGAGGCGGAAAAAGACCGAATCCGCAAACGGATTCGTCTTCAAATTTTGTTCCAAAAGAAGCAGCGTGCGTTGCAAGCTTTTCAAGCAGCCAAGCGGTTGACCTCTGATGTGGAAATTCGGCAAGAATACCTGTAGATTTTCAAGTTCTTGCCGGTTTATCAGACCTACCTAACCCTTTACCTCTGCGAACCTAATTGGTTTTCTAAAATATTCTAATGCGGGGTTTCGCCCCCGCCGACGAGGTTCCCTCGACAGACTCGGGACAGGCTCTTTTGTTTCGGCAAAAGGACCCAAAACCATTTTCGCCCGTGCGCGTCCCGTATGGGGAAACTTCGCCACCATGCCAAATCATATGGCTCGGAACCTCCCGGAGTCTATCCTGAGCCTTGTCGAAGAACTCAAACAGTCCTCGCTGAAATGTCGGATTCGGCATGGCGGTGAGGCCGCGCCCAACGCGGGGAAGACACTCAAGAAACCAATCAAGTTTTCAAACAGGAGGGCCTGGAAGCTAAGCACTAATAAAACCCAATGCTCATACCTGACCAAAATTCCAACCGTATTATCGGATAATAGCCAGTGTTTAAAAGGCTTTCCTGCAAAATTTGCAGGTCCCATGTAACAGTATTGGGTATTCGGTTACATTTTGGCTTGGTCTGATAGTTATTGGTCTATCACCTAACATTGGTTTCAGCTGCGGGCTGGTCTAGCGCGGACCGTGACAGAACAGATCGTCAGTTGCAAATCTTTGTTATCCGTTCACCCTCGCGCTTCGCATTCCATCGTCGAATGGCCGCGGAGTCCCGGCCAGCTAGTGTCGCCACGAAGGCCTCGTATCGGTGGTGCCGGTTCCAGGCTGTCTGGGACCGGAACCGGTAGCCGCCGCACTTCTTGCCCATTGTACCACCCAATAGTTCGAATGCGATGTCGGAGAAACTGTCGGCCTTGTCGCAATGGTCCCAAAACGTATACAGCTCTTCGTCTATTTGGTGCAGCCAGGCGTGGAACAGCTCATGCAGATAGACGCAAGTGAGGAATGCCCGTGTGCACTTCGGGCAAGGAAACAAAGAAATGTGGCCGTATGTGTAGGTACCCGAGGGATGGTCGGTGTCTCGGTCG
>JADFRB010000173.1 GCA_022561525.1 Nitrospinota bacterium | reverse complement strand
TTTCTACGAGGTGACCACCTCGGTTCCCCCTTTGGAAAAGGGGGTTAGGGGGATTTTCATTAATTCGGCTTTGGCTATAAAATAGCCCACAAGTTATTCCTCCCCTTTGTAAGGGGAGGCGAAGGTGGGGTAGAATCTCTCACTCGTTGTAGTATGGTGATGGTCTATCATGGTGGAAAAGCTTTCAATTTGGAATTTCTACCTCCCCTAACCCCTCCTTACAAAGGAGGGGGACTTTAGAATATGTCAGCTGACGAAGAAGGAGTCCTAAAATGGTCACGGTAAGAGTGTTTGGGCAAACCTTGTTGCCCTGTGTGGAAGATTCTGAAATGGAATGTGAGTTAACAGGGTCACCAACCGTTCGGGAATTTTTAGAAGGCGATACCGAGAAATTTGGAGGATTGTTGGAGTTTCTGAAAAAAGGGGAGTTGATGGTAAGCATTAATCAAAAGATTTCAACCCTGGATTCGAAACTCAAGGATGGCGATGTCATAAAACTCACGCATCAATTTAATCCGATACTCCAAGGGATCATGTGGCATAATCCCTGACAGGGTGTTGAAAAAACCCGGCCAGCTGCGTTCTCGGGAATTTGTCGTGCTCACGTACTGCTGTACGCTCCGCTCGCCAAATCCCCTGCGGCCTTGCTGGACGGCCTTTTTGAACACCCTGTGTTGATAGTGGAATGGAATCGTGGTGAGTGCTGCGTAATGAGTTAAGGACGAAGCTTGGTATTTGAGTCCAATCTTCGTTTTTTCTCCGTTCATGGTGAGCTTGTCGAACCATAAACGAAAAGCCAACTTAAAGTCTTACCCTTGGATCGGCTCAATTAAAAAATTTCAATAGGAGCCTTTTCCCATTCCATCATATTGCGGGGTTTCGCCCCCGCCGACGAGGCCCTTTTGTTTCGGCAAAAGGACCCAAAACCATTTTCGCCCGTGCGCGGCCCTCCGGGTCCCTCCGCCTCCGCACCGAATAAGATGGCGAGGGAACTCGCTCCGCTCAAACAGCCCTCGCCGAGAAGTCGATTCGGTGCTGCGGCTCCGCCGCGCCCAACGCGGGATAAGATTAAAAGGAGAGGGTTTGAATCAAAAAATCATAGGCTTTCACCAGGATGAATATGCCGACTGGGTTGCGGATTTGGAATGCGGCCATGGGCAGCATGTCCGTCACAATCCTCCTTGGAGTGAACGGCCGTGGGTAGTGACGAAGGACGGGCGAGATAAACACCTTGGCGATATTCTTTTTTGCAAGAAATGTGTGGAGGAAAAAGCTGCACCTACCCCCTAGCTGACCATTCTTCTTTTCGAATTCCGTGAACAGGTTTAGGAAATATTTTTATGCGGGGTTTCGCCAGCGCCGCCGAGGTCCTTTTGCCGAAACAAAAGGACCTCGGCGCGTGGGGACGAAACCCCGCAATTTAAATTCTAGTTATTCCCTGCTTCGCTTGCCCCATCGACGGGTGGGAGATCGACTGGGTCCCATTTCTGGAGGCGGTCAATGAGGGCTTGGACTTCGGGGCTGTTGGATTGGGTGGTTTCGCTGGGGGTTGATTCCCACGTGAGTTGGTCGTATCCCTGATCCATGAGGGTACTTCGAATCACTTCAACCAGGGCTTCGAGAGTCACCTCATCGCCTTGGCGAAGGTCGAGCACACGTTGTGTGGGTTCTTCTGGTGGGGGCGTGTCGTGAAGCATGGCCCAGCACCGGTCAAAGACTAGGCGGCGGACCTCCTCCGGTACATTCAAGGTGGGCATGTCCGAAGTGCACAAAGCCCCGATCATCAAGACAAATTGGAGGTCAGGAATATCGGGATTATGTATATCGATTGTTGGCATGAGGATTTCCATTTTATTCAGTGAATACGGATCCTGGCAAGTGGCGCTTTCAGGTTCAAACTTTTTCGACTACCCCGTTTGTCCCTTCTTGACGAAACCCGGCTATATATGATGATCTCAAGGCGGTGAAGGTCAATTCTTACCGCGTTGTGACCGATCTTATAGTAATGAGCTACGCCACACCCTATTTCGTACAAGGGCTCTTTCCCCATGGTCGATAACGAAGCCCTTCTTCAACTCAAAAACCGAATTGGCCCCGTACACTTGGGGAAACGGCTTGAGCTGCAAGTCACTCATTCCGCATTTCGCTTTGCCCCGACGGGATTTCACATCTACTGGGAAAACCTTGATGCTGTTGGTCCGCTGCTGAAGGGTGCGCTACAACTCTGTGGGCTCTATCACCGAGCCACACGTAACTCCATTGATTACAAAGTCGAAGTCGTGACGGTTCCACTGCGCGGTCTTCCTCCCGCTTTTCATGGCTTCCGCATTCTCCAATTGTCCGATCTGCACTTGGAAGGAATTTTTGACCGAGGGAAGAAACTGAAAGAGGTGCTTCGTTCTCTGACGTACGATCTTTGCGTGATCACCGGAGACTTTCGGTTTCTCACGTATGGTGATTACCAGGAAGCCCTTACGCTCATGACGGATTTGACCAATGCCATCCATTGCCCTCACGGAATTCTGGGGATTTTAGGTAACCACGATTTTATTGAGATGGTGCCGCCACTAGAAAAAATGGGCATCCCGATGTTGTTAAACGAAGCCGTACCACTCAAGAAAGATGGCGAAACACTATGGATGATCGGCGTCGATGATCCCCATTGGTATGAAGTCGCGGATCTGCCACGAGCGTTAGACGGCGTACCGCAAGAAGCGGTAAAAATTCTGTTGGCGCATTCCACGGAAATTATTCCCGAAGCCTGTGAAGCGGGCATTGATTATTACATGTGCGGGCACACCCATGGTGGCCAAATCTGTCTGCCAGGACACATCCCCATTTTGAATAGCAGCAATTTCAGTCGGCAATATATCTCCGGTGGATGGAGCTATGAAGGCCGCATGATGGGCTACACGTCACGCGGCACCGGGAATTCCCTCCTCCCCGTCCGGTTTAATTGCCCACCGGAAATTACCATTCATCAACTCGTGTAATCCTTGTGTTATCCCGATTTGACTAATTGCTGGTTTTCCAAGACCACCGGTCTACTTTTGAGTGCTGGAGTCGAACCAGGATCCTGAGACGTACTCGCTTTGCTGCTTGCTGGTTTGGGACTTGGTCGCATGCGTTTCTTTTCACGATGCATTTTCTCGCGTGTGTGATAGGGCAGCACGCCGGCCAACACATCGGATAACTCATCACACGGCACGTCTTCCAATAATTTCGTGGCGAGCTTGGCATCGGGCCCTGATCGCCCGCCCACGTACACATCAACCGCGTCAACGATTTGGCCTCGACGCTTGATCTTTTTTCCTAAGAGTCCGATATCGGCGACCAAGTGATTGCCACACCCTGCCGGACACCCTGACCAATGCATCGTGATTGGTTTGATATGTGAGCCCACCTTGGCCTCCAACGCCGCTGCAGTTTTCATCGCCTGGCTCTTGGTTTCGATGACCGCGAGATTGCAGTAATCATTCCCTACACAACTCACCAAGCCCTTCCGGACAGGCGAAGGATTGTAGCCAAATTGTTGCAAGAGCGGCTCTTCCAGAAAACCGCCAAGTGCTTTATCGTGGATATGGGGAATCACAAGAGATTGATTGGCCCCGAGACGGAGTTCGCTCGTCCCATAACGCTCTGCCAGACAGATGAGCCCCAATAGATCCTCTGCCTGCATTCTCCCGACCGGAATATGGAGCCCGGCGTAGTTCAATCCCGGTTGTTTTTGCCGAAAGACTCCACCGTGAGTATTGACGGATTTTTTTCGAGCATCCTCTCCTGCTGTCCACAATGCCCTTCCCATTTGTCTTTCCACCTCGACACGAAATCGAACTTCTCCCCATTCTTCCAACAAGAAGGCTAACCGCGCCGCGGTTCGCGAATCGCGAAATCCGTAATCGCGAAACGCTCGAATCACGGCACACGAGACCTCTACGGCTTCATCGGGAAGCACAAAGACATCTAATGGTGTCGCGATTCGGTACCCGCCGGACCCCAGTTTTCCGCCGACCAACACATTGAATCCTTGCTTCTCTTCCCCATCGATTTCCTTGGTGGCTGGAACCAGAGCCAAATCTTGGGTTTCCGCATGGAGACAATTGTCCGGACAACCCGTGATCACCACATTGAACTTCCGGGGAAGATTGGTATATTCCCGATTACCCACGATCTCTTGGTTCAAGGCATGGACCAACGGTGTCGCATCAATACATTCCGACGGAGACAACCCTGCTACCGGACAGGTCATGATATTTCGCACATTATCCAACCCGGTTTGCAGCGACGTCAGGCCCACCTCGTCCATTCGTGCGAACACTTCAGGGACATGTTCGATTTGAAGATGGCGAACCTGAATTTGTTGGCGAGTCGTAAAATCTAATTGCCCATTACCGAAGGTCTTGGCTATCTCCGCCAAGGTGCGCAATTGAGCTGAGGTGGCGCGTCCTCCGGGAATCCGCACTCGTATCATGAAATACCCTGGTGCGGGATTCCTCAAAAACAGGCCGTACCATTTGAGGCGTTGGATATCATCTTCCGGAATCGATTCCCAACCTGTTGTGGCAAACAGCGGAATATCTTTAATAATCTCCAACCCGTCTCGTTCGCGTTTCAGCACTTCCATTTTATTCATCGCACGCCTCGTTCACGGTCCAGTTCTGCCACAAATCCCACGTTCATCGGCACAACCGGACTTGCTGCCGATAAGGCTTCTGTCGGATGCCCGATCGATTCATTGTCAAGGACTGCCGACTCAGATTGAATAGCGAAGGCATCCGGGACTCGATATGGGCTGCTTAACCAATACACCCCACCTACCAACAAGGCCCCGCCAAGAATGTTGCCCAGTCCCACAAAGACTTGGTTCCACGCAAACCCACTCCAGGAGATAGCCTCACCATGTGGCAGAAACAGCGCCATGCCCAACAATGATTGGTTGGCAATGCTGTGTTCAAACCCGCTGCCGATAAAGGCGAACAGGCACCAGAAGATCAGCATGATTTTTGCGGCTTCATTTTTAGTCCGTGCCGCCATCCATACGGCGAGGCACACGAGTAGGTTGCACAAGATTCCGCGAATAAACAGTTCCCACGCAGAGGCAGACATTTTCATGGCCGCGACCTTCATCAACAGATCCATTTGCGGAGCTTTGGCCATGACTCCGGATTGCACAATCATCCACGCCACGGCTAACGAGCCAACGAGGTTTCCGATAAAGGACCACGCAAAAATCCAACCAACATGTTTCCAGGTTATAGCCCGGGACAGGGCGCCAATCGTGCACACCATATTGTTGCCGGTAAACAGTTCCGATCCCGCGAAGATCGGTTTAATTTCATTTATCGCCGTTGTTACATCGTTGTTTGCGTTGTTCTTAAGCG
>JADFRB010000172.1 GCA_022561525.1 Nitrospinota bacterium | reverse complement strand
TGCGTGGCCTCCGGGGCCCTCCGCCTCCGCCCCGAATAAGATGGCGAGGGAACTCGCTCCGCTCAAACAGCCTTCGCCGAAAAGTCGATTCGGGATTCCAGCTCCGCCGCACTCGAAGGCGGGACGGAAGTGATATTTCCATATATTGAATGCGTTTGAAAGGGTTTGTTAATTCGAGGCCGTTTAATCTTTCCTGTCACCCCCAACATCCTTAACGGGGATCCAGGTTTTCCTTTCTGTCACTTCAACGCCTCCTTTGTCATTTCGACCCTTGGGAGAAATCTCTTGTTCGGCAATGGGCGGAGATTTCCCCCTTCGCTCGAAATGACCAATTGATGGTCTTTGGCTGGTTGAAAAGTTTTTATGTGGGGTTTCGCCGAAGATACTAAAGGGGTGACGGCTGCCCGGCCTTCGTAGCCAAGGCTACTTCGACGGAGTAGGCTAAAGCCGTGGGGCACCACCAACAAGAAACCTCTTCCCCTTTCTGGGACTCACGTTTCCACTTTTACTCGGATGACCTTCACGCGGACGCGGGTGAGGCCCTTTTTGTGGAAGCCGAGACGTTTGGCGGCACCGTAGCTGAGGTCGATTATTCGTTTTCCAGATTTTGAATTGTTGACGCTGGGGAAGGGGCCTCGGTCGTTTACTCTCACGATGATTGATCGGCCATTTTCTAGATTCGTGACTTTTACGTTGATGGGCAGCGGAAGATATTTGTGCGCGGCAGTGAGACCTCTTGGATTGAAGGCTTCACCGTTGGCGGTCATGTGGCCGCCTTTTTGCCGTCGCGTTTCTTCGCCGTACCAGGAAGCCACGCCGGTTTCTTCATACGTTTGGGCTCTCTTTACGCTCATGGGAACATAACGTTTTCCCTTGACTACGTAGGGTGCTCTTTTCACGCGACCCTGGCGAATGGCCTCTTTGACTGGTAACCCATCGATGGTTTCAATATCTTCATTCGTGAGTGGCCATTCTATTGGGGCACGCAAGACTTCAAAGGTAAATTTACCGATGTGGTAGACCACCTTGGTCGTGCCGGCGGTGAGATGGTATGCGCCTTTGATAACATAGTAGCCGCCCTTGACGGTTCCCGTGGCAATATCGTAGGCGGTTTCAATGATAGAGCAACCCGGCAAGAGGAAGGCCGTAAGGAAAATAATCAGTCTGAAAGTAAGGTTCCTCTCTTGTCTATGTCTCATCGTTCGTCATCGTTAATGGGAGCCCCTCAATTCCAGAGTAAACGGGGGAGTGGAAGGTTAAAAAAATAAAGTATACCAGAATGCTCAACGAAGCACTCCATTATTCAACAATACCTGAATGTGCTCAGCCGGATGGTTCCCTTGATGCGCCGAGTGGTGATTGACATCGCAGCCAAGGTGATCTGGTCGGGGAAGCAGGTCATCTTGAAAGTCACACACCTGGTGATGATCAGCCTGCGGTTCGCTCAGGTCTGGACCCGGTGTCAATCCCTGCCGCCGATTCCTCCCGCCTAACGGCGTTAAACCCCTGGTGTGTTCCCAGTCCCTCAAATCGGCCAACCCGTCTGTCCAAATCCTGGAAGGAAAAACCGGTTGACAGATCTTGTTTCGGATTTTAGCTCCCATACGTCCCGCCACATTCAAGATTCGGCATCCTGGTGGCTCTTTCAGCTCGTATGGTGACGTTCCGGCGGAATTCGGCTTCATACAACCGACTGGCTGAAAGAGAATCGCTCAATTGAGGTTATACCTGTGGATCATGAAAATTTCAGACCTTGTGTGGATAGAAAAATCTATGTACCCTTTTGACTCAAATTTAGGTATTTTCAGCAGAATGATAAAATCTTTACATCCCAGCTTACTGTGGCAACGATTGTTTTTATTCAGTTGCTTCATCGGTGCCACGGTACATGGGTCCGTTGTGGCTTTTGGTCGCCCGGGCAGGTTCCGTGACTTTGATTTTCATCGTGATTTCGGTGCGCATTTTCTTTCGGGCGAGTACCTTTATTCGAATGCCTACCTCTATCCCTATATGCCCAGTGCCGCGATGTTCTTCGCTCCTCTGGCCCTGCTTGATCGTGATTTAGGGATTTTTCTTCGTTATAGTGTGGCAGTGTGTGCTCTCTTGATTTCGCTAGTTTTTCTACAACGCATGGTCGAATCCCGACATTCGAAGAAGATTAATGGGCTCATCCCCGGAATACTAACGGTTGTCCTTACCCTGCAGTTTATCCTGTACGACCTCGATGATGGAGGGCCACAACTCATCCTAACAGGTATGCTAGTTGCAGGGATCTATTTTGTTTGGAAGGGAAGCGAAAAGGGCGGAGCGCTCTGGTTCGGTCTGGCGATCGCCCTGAAAGTTTCCCCCGCTCTATTTGTACCGTTCTTTATTTGGAAACGTTTGTGGCGGCTAGCTGGATATACAATTCTAGCGGCTATGTTCTGGGTCGCTCTTCCGATCGTATGGATGGGATCTTCAAATTGGTGGGCCCACCAAAAAGTATGGTTTGAGACTGCTGCAGGTTCTGCTGTCGGGATCACGACGTGGCACACTCTCGACAACGTTCAGCGAGTTCGGAATCAAGCGCTTCGGCCAGCTTTGATGCGCTATCTTGTGACTTATCCCGAAAATCATCCGATCCGAAAAGATGACCCAGCCTATTGGCCATTACTGGACTTACCCACTGGAGTTGCGGATACCATCGGAATCGTCGCGACCGTTGCCCTACTCTCTATTTTCTGCTGGTATACCCGTCATCCCTACCGAACCCCTCAAGATTCTAATTGGGTCAAAGAATGCAGCGGGGTAATGATCATAACCTTGTTGATTTCTCCGATGGCATGGATTCAACATTTGCCATGGATTCTCCCAGGCCTATATGTAATCATTGCGACAATCTTCGTGAAGAAGTGCATAGGTCGCCCGACCTTTGCTGCACTTGGGGGATATCTTTTATTGACGGTTATCCTCAACTATGAGTTCATTGGAAAACAAAATTTTCAGGTGCTCTTGAGCTATCACCCCTTTACCATCGCCATGCTACTGGTTCTGGGGATCCTGCTGTTTAGCCGGAATCTCGCCTACGTCTCTGGGGAAACCGGTGCATCACATTCACCTCAAAGGTTAGGGACCTGATTGAAAGGTAGGGACACTGCATCACCTGAGGGTTTGCGCATAAAGACATGATTTGTGATACGAATTGACTGATGAAAACTGTTATCGTCATCCCTACGTACAACGAACTTGAAAATGTTGGCATTCTTGTCGACCGGTTAACCACTCTGCCGGTTCCTGTAGATCTGTTTTTCATTGATGACAATTCGTCGGATGGAACGGGAGATTTTCTAGAGACACTTCGCTTGAAATATCCATGCTTACGTGTGATGCACCGCCCCCAAAAAACAGGGCTCGGCAGCGCTTATCGTGAGGCCTATCGGCAACTACTCTGCGATTCATATGAGCTATTCATTGCAATGGATGCTGACCTCTCTCATCAACCGGAGGCCATCCCTGACCTCGTACGGGCGTCGATGGAGGCTGACCTGGTTATTGGCAGTCGGTACTGTTCGGGTGGCAGGACAAAGAATTGGCCACTCAGCCGACGTCTTCTGAGTCGTACAGCTAATCAATTGGCGAAGAACATTCTTGGTCTGACGGTCGAAGATTCAACGGCGGGATTTCGTTGTTACCGAAGGGGCTTACTGGCGGCGTTGGACCATTGGGATGTGCAATCCGAAGGGTATGCATATCAAATCGAAATGACATATTTGGCTCAACTTCTCGGCTTCCGAGTTCGGGAGGTGCCCATCGTGTTTGAAGACCGTCTATACGCGACAAGTAAACTCTGTTCATCGGAGATAACCTCAGCCATGAAAACTTTGATGAGGTTGAGGCATCACCGCACTTCTCGTATCGGCGCTGATGGTTCAGATGAAACTTTTTGTTCAAAGGATGGGCCCTGAAAATTCTGAAGCCTGACCTCGCACAAAGAAGCAATGGTGAAAGGCGTTGTTATGTGGGTCAATGTTACATTCTGATCCACGGGCAGAAAATTTTCCTCAGTGTTTTTGAATTTCTTCAATCCTCAATAGATAGTTAATAATCTTCAGTGCTGAGTTTTTAGCCGTACCAATGCGGCATGACATGGTCGCGATCGCCTTCCACGATATAAGCATACGGATTCAGAATCGATTCTTGGACATACTCCCACTCAGTGTTGGGCTTGCTTGATGGTCTTTATGCATGAGAGCGGCTGCGGGGTGTATCAACGGATGTGTTCCCTTTACTCTATACTGGAGGGATGACGAAGTTGAGCGCGTGGCTCTTCCGGTAAGTTGTGTCTTCCTGCATCCACATGGTGGTGAATGGATTCAGGCTTCTCTCGGTTGGCTGGATGCTTGGTGTGATCGGATTTCTATTGCCGGTCATGGATGTGGCGGCTTCTCCCAGGGCGATGTTTCAGGAAGTGAGCGCGTCACTCCCCAATCCTGATGATCCCATTTGTGTGTATCAGCATTGGGATTGGCGGGGCGATGAAGATTTGTATTATTGGCGGTATTGGCATACTGGTGTTGGTATCATTGGATGGCAAAAAGACTTTGCCCAGGTTTCAAAAGATTTTCGGGAGATGGTTGACCAAAAATGTTAGGTTGTATTTTTTATAACACCCCAACAGTTCGCCAAATTCGAAGAGGCTCACTTGGAGTTTCATGTAGAGCGATTACGTGACTTCAATCGTGGGAAACGAACAATCGTGTTTGGCTCGTGCAGGCAAATTATAAAGATGGGTGAGACCCCCTTCAATAGGACCAAAAACGATGCGATGGGTTAAGCTACACTCGTTTCCCTGTGAACCCGGTAGACGGAGAATTGAATTATGAAAGGCATCATTCTCGCTGGTGGGTCTGGGAGTCGGCTCTATCCACTCACGAGCGCCATCAGTAAACAGATCTTGCCGGTGTATGACAAGCCGATGATCTATTACCCGCTTTCGACCTTGATGCTTGCGGGTATTCGCGACATTTTGATTATTGGCACCCCAGAACATTTGCCGCTGCTTCGCCAGTTGTTGAAAGATGGCCAGCAGTGGGGCTTGGACCTTTCGTATGCTGAACAGCCCCTTCCCGAAGGCTTGGCCCAAGCATTCATCATTGGCAAAGAGTTCATTGGCCAGAATAGTGTCTCACTCATCTTGGGCGACAACATTTTCTATGGTCATGGTTTATCATCGATCCTCCAACAAGAAGCGCAAGAAAAAAAAGGCGCCACGGTGTTTGGATATTTGGTGAAAGATCCTGAACGGTATGGGACCGTGGAATTGGATGCCGATTCGGTGCGGATCACCTCGCCCGACGAACCGAAATATGACGCCGACTTCGCCGCGGTCCGGCAATTTCGCGCCTCG
>JADFRB010000171.1 GCA_022561525.1 Nitrospinota bacterium | reverse complement strand
ACTTCTTCGAGTATGGCGCGAAGGCCACGAGCTCCTGTTTTTTGAGCATGGGCCTTACGGGCAATCGCAGCAAGTGCCCCATCGGTAAACTTCAGTTTGACTTTGTCGAAAGAGAGCAATTTTTGGTACTGCTTCGATAAGGCATTTCGTGGTTCTGTTAAAATCTGTACCAGAGCTTTCTCATCAAGTTCATCCAGAGTCGTCACGACGGGCAATCGTCCGATAAACTCCGGAATCAGCCCATATTGAAGGAAATCTTCTGGTTGGACGTGGGCCAACAATGAACCCGATCTTTCCTTCCGCGCCTTTTTACCATCAGACCGGAAACCCATCCGCTTCTGATTCAAGCGACGCTCAATGATATCTTCCAATCCAACAAAGGCCCCGCCGCAAATCACTAAAATATTCTTCGTATCGACTTGAATGAATTCTTGATGAGGATGCTTGCGCCCACCCTGAGGCGGCACATTGGCCACAGTTCCCTCAATCAATTTCAATAACGCCTGCTGGACGCCTTCTCCGGATACATCCCGCGTAATCGAGGGACTATCGGACTTCCGGGTAATCTTGTCGATTTCATCGATATAGATAATCCCACGCTCTGCCCGCTCAACCTCATAATCAGCAGCTTGTAACAATTTCAAGATAATGTTTTCGACATCTTCACCGACATATCCTGCTTCGGTGAGAGTGGTGGCATCAGCCAGTGTAAATGGCACGTCTAAATAATCGGCCAACGTTTGGGCAAGGAGTGTCTTGCCGGTTCCCGTCGACCCGACCATAAGGATGTTTCCCTTTTGGAGCTCAACATCTCCGGTATCAGTCGCGGCAATTCGCTTATAGTGGTTGTGAACAGCGACGGAGAGAATTTTTTTCGCGCGATCCTGCCCAATGATATATTGATCGAGGTGCCGATTAATCTCGACAGGCTTCCGAAGTTTTGACGAAATCTCTTCCTTGGTCTCTTGCCACTCCTCGGCCATAATCTCATTGCACAACCCCACACATTCGTCACAAATATAGACGGTGGGGCCCGCAATGAGCTTCCGGACCTGGTCGCGGTTTTTCCCGCAAAAGGAGCACCGAAGATTCGCCTCAGTTTTGACTTGTTTGGCCATACGTCCCTTAAGACTTTCTCCTAAGACATAGTGTCACGACGACTTTCCGTTTGTCGCTTTATCCTTTTCTGGCACTCGACTAATCACTTCATCAATCAGCCCATATTCTTTGGCCTCATCAGCGGACATAAAATAATCCCGTTCCGTATCCTGGGCAATTTTTTCTAAGGGCTGACCGGTGTGGTGAGATAAAATCTGGTTCAGCCGTTCACGGATTTTTAATATTTCCCTGGCATGAATATCAATTTCGGTGGCCTGGCCTTGGAAGCCCCCCATCGGTTGATGAATCATCACACGGGCATTCGGGAGAGCATACCGTTTACCCTTCGTTCCCCCGCCAAGCAGAAAGGCTCCCATGCTGGCAGCCTGTCCCATGCAAATGGTGGTAATCGGAGCTTTGACATATTGCATGGTATCATAAATTCCAAGCCCTGCCGTCACGCTCCCACCAGGGGTATTGATATAGAGATTAATGTCTTTTTCAGGATCTTCCGCTTCTAAAAACAGCAACTGAGCAATGATGAGGTTCGAAAAGACATCGTCAATCGGAGTCCCAAGGAAGATAATCCGATCTTTCAACAGGCGGGAGTAGATATCATAGGCCCGCTCACCGCGGTTCGTCGTTTCAATGACCATTGGAACTAACATACAGGTCTGCCCTTTCTGTTCGGTAAACAATTCAGATTGTCAGTAAACCAGGCCACCCAGAGAGAAGGAAACTTCAGACGGTTCTCGCTGCAACGATGTAGCCAAATTCTCCAAAGCTTATCCTTGAATCACCGCAAATTGATACACCTGCTGCAACGCTCGTTCTGAACGAATCCGGTCTTCAAACTCTTGACGGGACGTATCCCCACCTGATGTGATCATATCCTGGATATTCTCAACAGGAATTCGAAGGCTGTGCGCCAATTTGGTGATTTCCTCTTGAATGTCTTGATCGGAAACAGATACCCCTTCTTTGTCGGCAATTGCCTCAAGGATCAGCGCGAGTTTGACGCGTTTTTTGGCATCGGGTGCAAGGTCTTGTTGCAAGCGTTTCACTTCCGCTTCCCAATACGTTTGATCATCAGGGGAAGGCCCGCCACCTTTTTTACGCTGCTCGCTCATTAAGCGTTGACGAACCATGGCTTTGACTTCCCGTTCCACTAGCACTTCAGGGAGATCAAAGTGATGCATAGTCACAAGCCGCTCAATGATTTGATCTTTGTACGCCTCTTCCACCTCTCGTTTCAGTGCATTCTCCAACTCCGTGCGCACTTTGTCTTTGAGTGCATCCAGGGATTCATAGGGGCCGCAGTCTTTGGCGAATTCGTCATCCAACGCTGGAACATTTTTTTGCTTCACCCCCACGATAGCAATCCGAAACGTGACGGACTTTCCTGCCAATCGTTCGTCGGGGTGAGTCGCCGGATATTCTTGAACCACTTCCGCGATTTGCCCTTCAGTTTTTCCCATCAGCGCTTCGTCAATCTTGATGCCCAGGACCAATTCGTTCGATCCGACTGTGTGGAGATGGCCATCTTTCTTCGATCCCTCAACCGGTTCACCATCAAGGAGGCCTTCGATATTCACCACGGCAAACAGACCTTCATCGAGCGGTGTATCCTTCGGCACCGCATCTATCTGTGCTTGTGACTCCCGTAGCTTTTCCAAGGCCTTGTCCACATCTTCATCAGAAATCGATCGTGTGTCAGGCTTTAATGAAATAGGATTGGGCGGACGGTAATCGCGCAATTCGAATGTTGGCTTGATCTCGACCGTGGCGGTAAATGTCAACGAGGTATCGCGTTGGGCTTTCATCCGGTCGAGCGGGGGAATTTCTACCAAGACCGGAGAGACACCGGCCTCTTTCATCGCCCGTTGGTAGTAATTCGGCACCAGGCTTTGGATGACATCTTGCTCTACGGCTTTCGCATACCGCTTTACCAGCATGGCCATGGGGGCTTTACCTGGACGAAATCCAGGGATACGGACTTGCCGTTTCAGGTTCGTGTACACCCGATCAAATTCTTGGTTGACGGCATCTTCAGGAACCTCAATTTTGATCGCCCGTTTCACCGGACCCAGTTCTGTCACTTCCAATTTCATGATACGTCTCTGCCTTTTAATAATGTATTAATGAGTCGATGCGAAGAACCCCACCGAAACGTGGTGCGAGAGGAGGGACTTGAACCCCCACGGTCTCCCACGAGATCCTAAATCTCGCGCGTCTGCCAGTTCCGCCACTCTCGCCTCGATGGCCAGCTATCTTAGGAGGATGAATTGAATCGTGACCCAGGTAAATCGAGCGAAACAAGGGCTCTATCATGCGTCACAGACCCTTGTTTGTTAAGCTGTTTTTCCTATTTACCCACACCTTGCGTACAGTGTCAACGACTATAACCCCGATTCCGTGGTTCGTATTTCGGGATTCGTATTTCGTGGTTCCTATTCCGTTCTTTCACGCTCACGCGCCGGAGCGCTACAGCGCGCAGGCACGAGATACGAACGACGAATTTCCATTCTCTTCTTGCCAGAATCGCGCCAACTGAGCTAAGGTAAAGAGTTATGGGACTCAAGAAACTCTACCTCGATATTTACGAACAGTTTTCCCAAAAACAAGGAACCGCGAAGGGCTACAACTTTCAGGAAAGCAGTCAAGGTAGTACGCGGCCCAAAATGGTCACCTTCAAAGACCGGGTCAAATGGTGGACCCTCAATCGCCCTAAGCGATTGACCATGATCAGGCAAGAACGGGACCGACAGCTACAGGAAATCCTTGCAATCAAGCTGCAACCAAAGTCCACGCCTCAAAATCCTCAAGCCTGATTCTCTATACGACCACACATGTCCGAGCTCGTCCGAGCGACCCTTGAGTTATATCGACAGGCCCTGCGTGCCACCTTTTCTTCATTGACCAGGAATTGGACCCTTATTGCAGCCGTTGTCGTACTCGCCATCTTGATGTTCCTCATCACGGGCGTGGCCATGTCACTAGGTAGGCTCGGCGGATTTTTGTTGGGAGCCGCCAATGCCTTCGCCGTGGGAACGCTCTTGAGTCTGGTAGAGCAAGCCGTGATGACTACACGCCGAATGACCTGGAAAAATTTGTGGAAGGCAGCCGGTCAATATTTTTGGGATGTCATTTCCATTGGGTTTATTGTCTGGGTACCATTGCAGTTTTTGGAAATCGGAATGCACGCCAATCCCAACGGGCCTGCCATCGTCTCGGCGGTGCTTTTCCTGCTTTTTCTTTTGCTGAATCCCGTCCCGGAAATCATCTATCAAGTCCACCTTGGTTCGCCCCTCGACAGCCTAAAAGAAAGCTACGAGTTCGTTCTAGAAAACTGGATTGAATGGTTTTTGCCTTTAGCGGTGATTCTCACGCCGTTTGGGCTGTCGTTCTTCTTTCTGATTTCAGCCCAAGGAGGCCGGCTCATCGGCTTGGACTTTTTGCAATTGTTGCAGCTGTCGTTTGCTGTACTGGCTCAGCTATTCCAACTTCTCGGCTTTTCCTCATTTCTGGCCACAGTGATCGTCCTCATCCTTACACCGATAGGCGTGGTGGTAATGATGTTATTTCGCGGGTTCCTCTTTTCGGCATTGCATGGGTCGTCCAGACGACAACGGCAATTTCGTGCCCGGTCGCTGGGGTCCTAGTAGACGTGAAGTGTCATGTGTGAAACGTGATACGTAGGAGAAAAACGCGATGGAATTTCTTCCACGCTTCACCCATGACACTTCACGAATCAGGTCTTCATTCGACATCTTGTCCTGAGTGTGTCGAAGGATCAGAACAGGGCTTGAACAGGCCCGAAAGAGCTATCCTTGTGGACCAGATGGGCCCGTGATAAAATATTCAACCTTGCTGAAAATGAGAGAAAGGCCTGCTTGCGCAGTCTGAAAGTTGGCTCGAACAGGTAAAAACGCTACTAAAAAATGGTTTGGAGAGGTGCGAGAGTGGCCGATTCGGCGTGCTTGGAAAGCACGTGTACCGGCAACGGTACCATGGGTTCGAATCCCATCCTCTCCGCCACATAGAAGACCGTCCCTTGTATCTCGTCGCTCGTATCTCGTAAAAAAAAATGCGAAAGACGAAACAGAAGCGTATTCGCCTACTGAATCCGCGTTGAAGAAATGGCACAGAAAAGGGGCTGGGCCCTGTGCAGCAGAATCTTGTGAACCCCGCCAGGTCCGGAAGGAAGCAACGGTAAGCAGACGAGTCTGTGTGCCGCAGGATCACCTGGCCCCGGTTTTTTGAATGGGAATGTTGAAAAAAACCGCTAGCGACGTTCTCGCCATTTTGCCGTGCTCACGTACTCC
>JADFRB010000170.1 GCA_022561525.1 Nitrospinota bacterium | reverse complement strand
CCGAGTTTTCGCCGCCTCGGTGAACCGCAGCGCTTGTTCGACCTGCCGATCCTCCTCGCGTCGTCCGACTCGGCAGGAAGAAGCACCTCGATCTGGCCCTTTCCCGACGGGCAGCGATTTCTCATCGACATCCCCAACCCGGATGCCAAGTCTCGCGCCGACGAGATCTGGGTGGTCGTCAACTGGCTCGAAGAGTTAAAGCGGCGCGTGCCGACCGGGGGCTCGCGATGATCGGCACCTCCCTCGGCCCCTACAAGATCATCGAGCCGCTCGGCGCTGGCGGCATGGGCGAGGTGTATCTGGCCCGGGACAGCCGGCTCGGTCGCAAGGTGGCGATCAAGGTTCTGCCGGAGGAGTACGCCAGTGACCCGGAACGGCTGGCTCGTTTCGAGCAGGAGGCCCGTGCTGCCGCCGCCCTCAACCACCCCCACATCGCCGTCGTTCACGATGTCGGCAGCCGGTAACCTTCCGCACGTCCGTCTTTTATAGTATAGAAGAGCAAGGTACGGTTGGTGGTGGCTGAGGACCACGAAGGTGCACGATGTTGGCACGCAAGATTATCGTCGGGTTCGGATTGGCGCTAGTGATTCCCGCACTCATTCATAACGCCGTCGACATATTCGCGGGCGATCAACCTCGTTTCACTCGTGTCATCCGAACGGAAGAGCAACGAGGAGTCCGGGACCTTCCCCCGGGAGATGAGAGGCGCGAGCTTCAAGCGCAGATCGACGACGCACGAATAGAGTACGAGGCGGAGAGAAGGCGGTATGCGCGGCTTCAGTTCTTCATCGGGGTCCCCATGGCGCTGGCCGTCGGTGTCGTGGGCGCGTTGGTCTCGATTCCGGCGATTGGCGGCGGGCTGTTGCTCGGCAGCATTTGGGCATTCGTCGACGTGGGTTTTTGGCGCTGGGCGGCGTTGCCTCCCCTGCTGCGCACGCTCGCGCTGGCGATTGGCCTGAGTGTCCGGGTCTGGAGTAAATAAGACTTTGGATTCGACGTGTGCATTGGTGGCACGAATGAGTGGAGTGCCCGGGGCCATGTGCTCTAATTGTTTCTCAATCAGATCGAGTTGATCGGCCTCGATCAAATCAATTTTATTGACGATGAGGAGATCCGCCGACGACACTTGCTGCTCGAAGGTTCCGTCTAAGTCACGCCCTTCTGCAACTTGTTCGGCATTGACTACGACCACCGTAATACTATCGCCTACCCATTCAGTCACCGGTTCTCGCCAAAAATTGATAAGCGTTTCGAACGGTAAGGCCACGCCTGAGGTTTCAACGACAATCCGATCTGGCTGAACGTCTTCCCACAGTTGCTGCAGGGTCTTCACTAACTCATCGGACAGCTTGCAGCAGACACAGCCGCCTTCCAATTCGACATAGCTGTTGGAGCCTTGATTGCCCAGCAATGCCTGATCAATTCCTAAGGCCCCGAATTCATTCGACACGATCGCCAGTCGCAATCCTTGACCTTGTGCGTCCTTGAGAAGATGTTGCACGAGTGTGGTTTTACCCGCACCTAAGAATCCTGACACGACGAGGGCAGGAATACCAGTCAGGGGAGGCGAAGGTTGGTTCTTCATATTGGTATATTTATTTCAGGCATTAGGCCTATAAATTCGAAATCCTAATATCGAAACTTCAAACAAATCAGAAATTCTAAACTCGAAAAATCGAAGCGAATCATTCTGACTTCTGAAGAATGGCGCCAAATATGCGCATCAATTCAATGCTTTCCTGGACAAGTTTCTCACGTTCTGTATTGAGAGGCGCATCATCTTGCATATCCAACAGTCGCAACTAATACCCAGTCTCCTTTGATTCTTTTCGCGAGATTCGGATCCGCATTCGAAAGTCCTTTTTTCCCAAGGACTCATTCGCCTCACTGTAATTCGCTCCTACCGAACCAGAGGACCGCACCACCTGCTTGATGTCCTCGGTGTTTCCAATGGTTCGTGGTAACATTTTCACAAACCCTCTCACCACGTGCAAACTTAAACGTTCGATCGTCAAGGTCGTAGTGACTATCTCTTGAAGTTTTTGAAGTTGGCAATTTGATTATTCGAATTTGTTTAGGATTTCGGATTTCGAGTTTCGGATTTATTCAGCCGGCGGATTTCGACATTCGCGTTTCTAATGTATGCCGCTTTTAAGGCAGATCCGTCATCCCCTGGCTCGGACTAATTTCATACAACAGGGTCACTTGCGCCTCGATTTTGAGTTCCCCCGGCGACATGGGCACTGAGGAATCCGCAGCTTCAGACATAAGCATACTGGCTTTGGCAAACGATCGCCTTGGTGTGGGAACATGCGTTCCACCTTCCTGCACGGTTTGCAGTTGTACCAGCCGAACATTTAAGGCTTGGGCCAAGGTCCGCGCCTTGGCTTTGGCTTTCTTCGCCGCTTGCGCTAAGGCTTGGAGATACACCGGGTGTCGGTCACGTACAGTCCATTGAATCCCGTTAAACCGATTGGCCCCCGTCTTCAACGCCTGGCCGACCACCGCACCCACTGTATCGAGATCCCGCACTTCCACTTTAAGACTATTGCGCGCGGTGTACCCAAGAATTTTCGGAGGTTCATGCTGAATCGGCTCATTCGGACGCCGGCGAGGGGGCGGTGCATATCGAGGAGTGACATCGAATGATATAGTCTGAATACGCTCTTCGGAAATCCCAAGGTCTTTGAGCGCCGCCATTACCCGCTGCATGCGTTGACGATTTTCACTCACGACTTGCTCAAATGATTCCCCAGCCGTTTCAACACCCACATTCACGATAGCCGTGTCAGGTGCCAACTGAATCGAGCCTCGGGCCGAGACACTCATGGTCGGAGGGTCGGGTTGTTGGTCCTGTGCCCAAACAACGGTAGCGGAAACCAGGACCATCAACGCCATAGCGATGTATTTCATGAGAGCTCCTTTGGTGTAAAGAGGACTGGTGTCGGTTCTATGATGTCTCATTATCCCGCGTTGACAACCACGGTTCGGCTTGACGAAAATGTCGGAATGGAAACATCTACAACCGAATCACCTGCGTCTACCCCAGAATCCGAACTCCCCGACCGCCTATGTGCGTGGTGCAAGATCAATATGAGTAAGCGCCTGGTCGGTGAGGGACGCTTTATTCATTACACATGCCCGCAATGTATTTTTCAACATACCTCGAAGTGGGAAGCCTCGTGATGAGTAAAGGGTAAACCCTTCTCCACGTTTCACGCTTTAGGTATCACGCTTCACGTGATTCCAACACCATCTCAACAGGATGTTCAAATTGGTCGTCCAGCAAGGCCGCAGGGACTTTGACGCGCGGAGCGTACTCACAGTACGTGAGCACGACAAAGCCCCGAGAACGCCGCTGGCGGCCAATTTCAACATCCTGTCTAGAAGAGGTTTGAGACGATTCTAGTTCCACCCACCCAGGTCCCAATCACGCTGCCAATTGTCGGCAATAAAAAAGCGAGAAAAATTCTGAGCAGTCGGCTTTGCCACCACCGTCGGGGAATCGCGATGTCTTCTGCCACGGATTGGAACTCGCGGACCATCGGTGGCTGCATATAGGCCTGCACAAATGCCGTGACATAGCCAACGCCAATCACAGGGGTCAAGCTGGTGAAGGGCGCACCGGCAAACGCCACCAAGATAGTCAACGGATGCGCGAATGCGAGTATGGCACCAATGGCGCTGGGAATCCCATTGGCCAATATCCAAAACAGGGCATTTTCGCCTGCCGCTGCCGCGCCCTTTTGGTAGCCAATCAGCGCAATGGAGCCAACAATAATCGCGGGGATACTCCACCCCACCCATTTCCAGATTGGCGATACGGGTGGAATGACATCAAGCGCCTGAAGGTCCGTTCGCTGGGCTTGGTGCAACACCGACGTCATGCCCTCAACATGGCCGGCTCCAACCACGGCAACGAGTTTCTTGCCATCGGCTTGTAAGATTTTTTCTGCTAAATATTGATCACGCTCATCAATCAACACTTTTTTCAGTGTCGGAACTTCAGCCCCGAGTTCCTTCATCATCTCCGACAACACGTCCTGCTTCTTCAGGTTTTGTAGGGATTCTTCCGTCACCGGCTCGGTATCAAACACGCTGAGCATAAGCGAGGACACGAGCATGGTTTTTTTGAGGAACGGTGTCGATCGCCAGGCACGCCGCATGGTCACACGGATATCGCGATCACACAGAAATATCGGGATGTCGTGTTTTTTCGAAACCGTGATGGCTTCGAGCATTTCCGTGCCAGGCAAAACACCCAACTGATCCCCAAGGCGTTTCTGGTAGGACGCTAAGAGCAAATTGACCAGCAACGTACTGAGTTGTTTCTTGCGAATGATCTCTTTGAGATCCAAGGACTCCCATTTATGTTGCTGCGACAAGGCTTCAAATCGTCGGGTGTCCAGTTCAACACACACGCCATCCGGCTGTTCCTCTTCGATAACGTCCCGAACTAAATCAGCAGATTCCTGGGAGATATGTATCGTTCCGACCAACACAATTGTCTTGTCGCGAACCGACAGGACATGCACATCAGGGGAGGACCGTACGCTGGAGGAGGTTGGTTTCTGTGCTGGCGTTGACTCGTGTGCTTCAGATGATTCCATCAATACACCATGAACAGATGATCCTGATCTTGTCAAGAAAGGGTAAGACGTCTGAGTCCCATCGTGCTATACTGAAGGCATTGAACATTGAAACCACAAAATTTACTCCTGATCGATATACACCAATGAGCAATACTCGCATCGCCAAACGCATGTGGTTATGGATTAATCGGGATGGCAGTCGATGGAAACTGGCAAAAACGGATGAGGGGTTTTGGTTTTGCCCAGTGGGTTCCGGAGGCAAACGCCGAGGGCCTTGGGAATCAGGATTCCCTCCGGGGTTAGACGATATTCCCCCTTGGCATAAGCAGTCATAGGAGTTATGTTTTGGTTATGACTCGGAACCTTCGGCTCTCAAGTTATCGACTGGCTTTTTGGCATGCGCCTAAACGGGCACGTCACGAGGAAGAGGATGACTTGGATTGCATATTTTGCCAATTCACTGAAGGAGTCGCCCGAATGCGTGATGTCGCGGGCTACCTTCACCGCAGAGGTTTTACGATTACCGAATGTGATAACCGCTCTTTGACTATTGCCCTGGATCACTCGTCCGAGACCTCAGACACGATCCTTTCACACGACAAATCGGCGTTGCTTCGAATCATTGCCGGGCAACGAGCATTCGCCTTCCCCTCTCCACGTTTTGAATAAGGGCCAGTTAAAAAATAACTGGGAAAAATCACGCCCAGATTTGGGTCGGATTTGGACGTAACGATTGAGAAAAAGCCGAAGCATAGCACCGCTATGTTGAGGTTTTTTCGATTGAGGCGAGTTCAAAGGCGGCTCGAAGATAGGATGGGATTTTGTCTCAGTTATTTTTTAACAGGC
>JADFRB010000169.1 GCA_022561525.1 Nitrospinota bacterium | reverse complement strand
AAAATCCAAAGAGACTCGCTGGTCCCAAGGTGCCGAAACAGTCGGCGATCATATTTCCGATGCCAGCCCCCCAGGCAGCGGCCGGACCAAAGAGTAACGACGCGACAATCGGGATAGCGTTTGCGGGGCGAAGCTCCGCAAACCCCGGAATCAGCGGAATGCCCACTTTAAAGGGGATTAAGATGGCCGCATAAATGGCCGCGATTTGAGCCACCAAAACGATTTGGCGCGTATCCCGCCAGACTTGGCTGAGGTCGTAGACCCACCGAAGCGGGTGCCAAGATGAAGAGGGAACCTTCATTTAGGAGCGGGACTTATGAGAGGGAGACCGGGGAATTTCAACAAAGCGAATGCGGTGGTCTTTTTGGGCCATGAGTGATTTTCTGGCCAGTGCGTTCATCTTTCGACCTAACGACTACCTCGGATGCCTTGAAATATTGATATGGTTTGACAAGGCCAAGAGGGTTCAGGCTACCAAAGAAAAGACGCTAGCCAATCCTTGAAGCGTTTTGTTTTCCGTAACGGCATCATGCGGGATCAGCAGGTAGGACCAGGCTTTCCCCCCATGGATTTTCTCGTGCTCTGTGGCATGTTGGCACCAAATCACAGCGGCTTTGGCTTTGGCCAGAACATCCTCTTGGTTCATTTGATCCGCGCGCTTGGGTTCGCCCAAGTACTTGGCGGTTTTGGTTTCGACGACAAAATCGGGCTCATATGTATCATCATGATGGTAGTGAATCTGGAAGTCTTCCCTCCCGGGCTTGACCCATTTTAAGACATCGGCGTCATTCTCAAGAATAACCGAAAACCGCCGTTCCGTATCCGAATCAAATTTTTGAATCGAATACAGGCATTTCTTGAACCCACCAAAAAGCATGCCCCGGAACAAGTGCGTATCATCCACCGGCTGGCGGAAATTCCGAGCAGGCTCATGCGCAGGTGCAGAGTAGCTATGGTGCCGTAAGGTGGTGAACCCTTTGCTGACCACGGCTTCATAGCCCGTCGCGTCTTCTTCATAGTGGTCCTGCATTTGTGCATGAATGAGGTTCACCAGGGTTTGCTGGTGATATTGCAACACATTCAGCACATCTTCGTCCCTGCCCAAGTAGGACTTGAGATGTCTGACGACCTGACCTGCGAGATTATAGAGTAATTCCGCATGATCATCGTAATGAATGTCGTCAAAGTCGATGAGCCCACGGACGAGGTAATCCTCCAGCCTGTTTTCAGGAACAATGCCGCTTCCGCTGACCAGATGATATTGCGCCTGGCCACGAAGATGCTGGATGAGAATATCTCGGTCTACCGGTTGAAGGTGGATCCCGCTCACATCGACTTTGAAGGAGGTGAACCGACATGTGACATCCCCTCGGGGAGCAATGATGATACGCGGAATATCAATTGACCATTCCACAAAAATCCCAATGGTTTCAGCCACGACTGATCCGATATCAGCTTTCTCACGGATGCCTTCCAGTTCATACTGAGCCGGTGTCACCTCAGAAGTCACTTTCTCGATGATTTCCCTTTGCACGTCCGGAGATTTCAATTCTGCAGAACGCGACAACCGTTCATACTGTTTAATGACCTGCAAAGTCGTCATGGCAATCTTTTGTTCTTCGGGATTTTCGAACATCGTCCGTTGTTTGCCCTCGACCTCATCAGGTTTGGCGGTAATGTTCTGGACAATGATGGGGTCAATCCGAACCACCTGTGTTGGTTTGTCGGGAATATCTTTGCCGATGACGACGCCCGTCCGAATGATCGAATCCGGCCGGTTCGCATCATCAATGATTTCCTGAAATCGATCGTGCGAAACGATGGTGAGCCGGTCAATCACTGGCATTCCCACTCGTTTCCCGTAAGGAAGCCGGAGGCCTCGCCCGATGGACTGCTCCACCAACGTTTTGGAATTCGCAGCCCGAAGCGGGACAATCGTGTACAGGTTGGTGACATCCCACCCCTCTTTCAGCATGTTCACGTGTACGACAATTTCAGTGGGGTTTCTGGGGTTTTCAACCGACAACAGTTGCTGAACGGTTTCATCCCGCTCCTCGCCCGTTTGGCCGGAGTGGACTGTAATGACACGGCCCTTGTACCGTCCATCGAAAAAGGACTCATCCTCAATGGTCCTCACGAGGCTATTGGCATGGTCGGTGTTTTGGGCAACAACAAGCATGAAGGGCTTCACAAGAGGCTTGTCATGCTGGCGTGCAAACACATCCAACTCGGTCTTCGTGTGTTCGTGGATGCGAATCCCATCTTCCAACTTCAACCGTTCCAGCCCCTCATCGGTGTAGTTGCGCACATCGAAATTTTCACGAGTGGCCACCGCCGGCTCTTTCACAAAGCCATCGGCCAACGCACTGGATAACGGATAGCTGTAAATGACGTTCTTGAACGGTTCCGTGCAAGTCCCCTTTTCCACCTGAGGCGTGGCGGTGAGTTCGAGGCCCAAGATGGGTTTCAGTTCGTTAATGGCCCGCACCCCAGCGGAGGCCCGATAGCGATGGGATTCATCCATCAGCAAGACCAAGTCATCCAATTTCGAGAGGTATTCAAAATAGCTTTCCCCGAGATATTCGCTCAGGCGCTTTATGCGAGGAGACTTTCCCCCGCGCACTTCGGAATTGATTTTCGAGATGTTGAAGATATTGATATGGATGGGACTGGTATCAAACAAATACCTGGCTCGCACGCCGCGGCCGCTTTCATAATTATCACCGGTGATGATTTCCGGCGGATCTGTGGAAAATGCGGAAATGCCCTGGAACACGTATTTGGACGTGTTGGGAGTAAAGTCTGTAAAAAGTTTGTTGTAAATCGTCAGGTTGGGGGCCAGAACGAAAAAATGCCGAAACCTCTTTGCTTCAAACAAATAGGCGATGAAAGCCCCCATCAGCCTGGTCTTCCCCACACCGGTTGCCAGAGCAAAACACAAGGAAGGAAAGTCCCGCTCGAAATCCGTGACCGTGGAGAACTCCCGCTTGATACTCTCCAACGCCTCGGCCGAATCCGCCTGCTTCTCCAGTTTAATCAGTTCACACACATGGGCGAGAATCTCCAACGATTCCCGCTGCGGCGAACGCAGACTTAGGCGGTTGGAAATGGCGTTGACGTGATGGCTCATAACCATTTTGGGCCTGTTGAATAATTCAAAAAATTTTCAAACAGGCGAAAACTGACCAACACCCTACCCCCTCCTACGATAACTCCAACTCCTGTTGCCCTGCCTTCGTTGGGGGCTTGGGCAGATTTTCCACCCGTAGGCTATAGTCGTCCTTGCCCCACTCGCAACGGCTGAGCACAGCTTTCGGGATTTTCTTAAGCGTCAGATTGGGAAAAGCATCGGGTTTCACGCGAAAGGCTCCACAGCAAATAAGAAGTGACCGCTTTTCGCCAACCTCTTCGCCGAGCTTAGCCAATTGTTCACGGGTGAGCGTTTGCGTGGTCACATACATGAAGTCATTTTCTGTGGAATGACCGTGCTGCCAGTAAATCGTCTCGCTTGGGGCATACGTGAAGCCCATCAGTTTGCACATCGCTTCCGCAACCATGGCCGCATTGTACTGCTTGCTAATCACGGGATTTCCGAATTGATCCTGTTCAAGCAACGAGGGAGCGAGACGGAAATAGCGGAAGCCACCGCCGCCTTTCCAGCCAACAGCTTTCGTAATCCCACCCTGGTCCTCCCCATCGATGACTTTCTTGAGACGAGGTAAAATGTGAGTTTGGCAATGAGTGCCAAGCTCCACCATAATCCAGCGTAGCCCCATCTTGTGAGCAACCGCTCCAGTGGTTCCGGAACCGGCGAAGGAATCTAGGACCCAATCCCCAGGTTTCGTGCTCCACCGAATAATTCTCTCTAATAACTCTTCGTGTTTCTCATGTGCAAAATCGGTTAATTTGCCAGATGTTCGGACATCCATCCACACGTCAGAAAGAATTTTGTAATTACGAGGAGAAACATAGTATTGAACAGTATTGTCTGGCCCCAACCGTACAAAATCGAGTTCGACACCTTCTTCCCGCTTCTTCAAGCCATAATATTCATCCAGCGCCAAAGAAGCAGAGTATTCTTCACAGTATCTTTCAAAATTCCTTTTGGCTTTATAACCTCGCTCTTCACTCCAACGCCACTGACCAGTATCAGGCTTTATGCCAAATATTTCGTATCTCATTGTTCGTCTATCAGTTCCCCTCCAGAACGTATCCCATTTCCCCGGTACGGCTTCCTCGTCAAATGCCTGAAGCTTCTGAAGCCTTACACCGCTCGACTTAGCGTATAAATAGATCGTGTCGTGCCCAGTTGAAAGAGCATCAATGGTTTCAAACTGAGACTGTACATTTTTAGTGCCTCTCCGCACGATTATCTCATTCTTAAAACACAAGTTACCAAATATTTCATCCATCAGAACTTTGAGCCGGGCACCTTCTCGATAATCTATCTGAACGATGAGAAGTCCATCAGGCGCGAGAAGTTGGGACAAACAATCCAGCCTATCACGCATCATTCCCAACCATATTGAATGCTCCAATCCATCATCATAGTGTTCAAAGGCCGCGCCTGTGTTGAAAGGTGGATCAATATAGATACACTTAATTTTCCCCGAGAACTCCTGCTCCAGCGCTTTAAGCACCAGCAGGTTGTCGCCAAAGATGAGACGGTTATCGAACAAATCGAGGTCAGTGACGCGGTGAGCCGCGTGGTAGGACTTCTCCGGGTCCTCCAGCAGAATCCGCGGCTCTAGCCTCGGCCGCACGTCCTTACCGATCCAAGTCAACTCAAGCTTCTGCTTCCGATTCATGGCTCAAGTCATTCTCGGCCGGCCTGCCCGCCGTAGCTGTGGCGAAGGCGAGTTCTCCGTCCCGATCCAAGTCAGTTCGAGTTTTTGTTTGTTGTTCATCAAACCTGGTCTTTGAGTTTCCGAAGTTCTGGCAGCAGGCCAGGAATGTCGTCCGTGATGATGCTCCAGAGGGTGTCATTGTCGATTCCCAGGTAACCATGAATCAGCCGGTTGCGGGTAGCGATCAACTGTCGCCAAGGGATTGCCGGGTACGCATCGCGTACCTTGGCCGGAATATGCGTGGCGGCTATGCCCATCAATTCCAGATTGCATACGGTGGCATCGTAGTTCAGGCCGCTGCCCACGAATCCGTTCTGATCGAGACCGTTGGTATAGGCGAGTGCTTTTTTGGCAAAGCCAATCATATCGTCTAGATAAAAACCCCATTCGCGCTCAGACATGCACCGCCTCCTGTTCGATAAAAGGGCGCAATTCAGGATACAGGGCTTTTTCAGTCACCAGATCGACCGAACAGCCCAGGGCATCCTCCAGATGGAACTGCACCCCAAAGTAACGCCGCGACGTAGCGGGACCATCGAACGACACCACGATATCCACATCTCTGCCGGGGCGTGCTTCGTCACGGGCTGTGG